>DATITT010000279.1:0-6342 GCA_035467435.1 Arthrobacter sp.
CGTGCCGCCGCCGCCGGGAAGAATCGGTCCGTACTCCTCGGAGGTGGGGTACCCGATGATCCCGGTCCTGCCAACTTCGTTGAGCCAGGCGGTTTCAATCAGGCCGCCCATGGAGTGGGCGCCTCCGTCGGAGGTCCAGGCGATGGTGCCTCCCTGGTAGTTCTGGTACGTCACACCCGTTGCGCTGCTCAGCTCGCCGGTGGTCGGATACCCCAGAAAGCCCTTCTCAAACTCCCGATGCGCGTAGGCGGTGCGGATGCCGCCGTGGGAGACCTGGGCCCCTGTCGCCGGGGAGTGGACGACGACTCCTCGCTGGTACACCCGGTACGCCCCGTTGTCCTTGAGTCCTTCAACCACCGGGCCAAGGGGCTCGTCGAGGTTGTACTGCCCCGCGACGGCATTCATGGCGGACTCGCGGGAATCCACCGTCTGGGTCGTCACGAGAACTGACAATGAACCCGCCCCGGGGGTCGCACCAGAGTCGGCGGGGAGGGCTGCAGCCGTGACGGACGCGGTGGAAAGAAGCAGGGTGGTCAGAGCAACTACTGACCGTTGGAGTGCGCGCATGGATGTCTTTTCCTGGTTGTTGGAAGGTCGGGGTTTTGTTTTCAAGCGCGTCATCAGTCACCGCTTACGACGAATCAGAGTGCGTATCTGGTGATGGTGCTGACATTGGCCACGATAGCCATGAATGGAACTGTAATGCGGGGTTTATCACAACAGTTTAGTAACGCACAAACAGCAGTCAGGCGCCCTCAACGGCGGCGAACAGCTGGCTGTCCATGAAGACATGGACGGCTGTGCGCAAGGGGCGCTCCAATGGGTCGTTACCGGCCGGAACGGTGACGCTGTCCAGGACATGCTCGGCTCCGCGTAGAATCAGGCCCCGGTAAACGTGAGGCGCTGTTCCAGTTCCTGGCGGTCTGCCGCATGGAGCTCGTCGACGGTGATGAGCCATCCGGCGCTTCTTATGGATTCCGGGGCCTTTTCGTATCCGCTCCCGACCCACTACCCGTTCGCGCGAGTGACCGGGCCTAAGCTGGTGCCGTGACACCCTCCCCAGCCCCCATCGACGTTTTCGTCCAGACCGGCCCCGCCGAGTGGTGGCAGGTTCTTGCCGCCCTGGGTCCCTTGGCTGTGCTGCTCGCCGCGGTCATCGGTGCCGTCATCAGCCTGCGCACGCTGCAGCAGCGGGCCGCTGCCGACACGGCCGGGCTGGCCCAGAAACGGGAGGCGGACAACCGGAGCGAATGGTGGCACCGCACCCAGTGGGCCCTGGACAGCTCCCTCTCCGATGACCCGCGCCGGGCCGAACTGGGCCTGGGAGTTCTGGCGGTCCTTGCCGAGAGCGGACTGGCCAGCCCGGAGGAACTTGAGATCATCACGGTGGCCTGGGAGGAGCCGCTGGACCGCGCACCGGCCCGGCCGACCATCGTCCCGCCACCGGAAGCCGCGGTCCCCGGACACCGTGCCGCCTCCCGTGACCGCGGTGTCCAGCTCGCCGCCGCGAAGCTCCGCCTCGTCACCGACCGGCGCCTCGGCCGGTCCACCCCTGACTGGGTCAGGGAACTGGCCGCCGGGACGCAACACCGTTAGTCCCGGGCAACAGGCGGCAGCGCCGGCGGCGGGCGGTCATTCGCCGCTGGTACCCGGTTCCGGCCACTTCCACCGGCCGTCAGGCATGATTTTGTAGACCACGGCACCGAAGAGAAGGTCGCTGGTCCTCGACACACCGGTGCAGGCGCCTACGACGAACGTGAGGCCACCGCCGACGGCCGCGCAGAACGCACCCTGAAGCAACACCATGAAGCGCAGCCACAAATTGTCGGGGCGGTTGCCGATGTTGTAGACGTAGTCGTCGAGCTCCGGGATGAGGCGCTGGTGGCGGTCGTCGAGGGGGTTCACAACCCTAGACGTCCGAAGGCAGCGCGGCCCGGATGGTTCCGACAAGCGAACGGAACCCGGGATCGGCCTGCAGCGCATCCAGCAGGACAGGTCCCCGCGGACCGGCCAGTGGTATGCGCCAATTGGGATACTGCGTGCTGGTCCCGGGCTGGTTCTGCGTGCGGGTCTCCCCCACCGCATCCACCAGCGCGACGCCCAGCAGGGACGAGGGCGTCAGCGTGGTGAAAGCGTAGAGCGCCTCGACGGTGGCCTGAACGTTTTGGTGACCCGGCTCCGGCAGGAGACCCCGTTCCCGCAGGAGCCCGAGAACGGCCTGCTGCTCAGCGGCGGCCTCGGCGCGTTCCTCGGCCACCGGACGCTGCAGCAGGCCCAGGGATTCGCGGAGGGTGACGTGTTCGCCGGCCAGGTAGCCGGCCGTCGGGGGCAGGTCGTGGGTGTTGACGCTGGTCAGGCACTGCTGGCGGTACCGTTCCGGCGGGATCGGACCGTCGGCGTCGTGCTCGAACCAGAGGATCGACGTGCCGAAGATCCCGCGTTCGGCCAGGTAGTCCCGGACCCACGGCTCAAACACGCCCAGGTCCTCGCCGATCACGATCGCCCCGGCACGCTGCGCCTCCAGCGCAAGGATGCCGATCAGCGCCTCGTGGTCGTAGTACACGTAGGTGCCCTGCTCCGGCCCGGCCCCTGCCGGGATCCACCACAGCCGGAACAGGCCCAGAATGTGGTCCACCCGGATCCCGCCTGCGTGGCGCAGCACGGTCCGAAGCATGTCCCGGTAAGCGGCGTAGCCTGATTCGGCGAGCCGGCCGGGGTGCCAGGGCGGCTGGGTCCAGTTCTGTCCCTGCTGGTTGAACATGTCCGGCGGGGCGCCGACCGTGACGTCGCGGGCCAGCACGCCGGCAAGCGACCAGTCGTCCGCGCCGCCGGGCTTCACTCCGACCGCAAGATCGTGGATGACGCCGATTTCCATGCCCGACAGCCGGGCCGAGCGCTGGGCGGTTTCGAGCTGCTGGTCGCAGAGCCACTGCAGCCAGCGGTGGAATTCGATCCGGCCACCCAGCAGGGCACGCTGCTCCCTGCAGTAGGCGGTGCCCGGCGCGGAGGCTTCCGCCGCCCACTGGGGGGCGTCGGGGGCCAGCTTCTCTGCCAGGGCGCACCACAGGGCGAAGTCGTCGAGTCCTTGCCCCTCCCCGGCACAGAAGTCAGCAAAGGCCAGGGTACGGGCGGGGTCGCGCGGGACGCCATACAGCAGCTCCAGGGCGGCCAGTTTTGCCCCGTAGCTGGAGTTCCGGTCCAGCAGTCCGGTGGTGTGGTTCGCGGTGTGCTGCTGATTGGCCAGCCGCTCCACCTCGGCCCGGCCTGCCGGGTCAAGATAGCCGTATTCGGGGATCTCCTCCACCCGGAGGTAGAGCGGGTTGAAGTAGCGCCGTGTCGTGGGCAGGTAGGGCGAGTCCTCGACCGGCGGCCGGGGCTCGGCGGCGTGCAGCGGGTTGACCAGCAGGAAACCGGCGCCCTCCTGCCCCGTCATGGCGGCGAGATCGGCGAGATCGGAGAAGTCGCCGATGCCCCAGGAGCGGGAGGAACGCACGGAATAGAGCTGCGCGGTCAGGCCCCAGTTCCGCCGGCCGGCGAGCGCCTCGGTTGTGCGGAGCCTCTGCGGGGTGACGATGAGCGGGCATTGGGCTACCGTGCCCGCGTTGTCCGCCAGCAGGGTGTGCCAGCCGAGGGGCACCTGGTCCGGGACCGCGAACACCGCCCGGCCGGTGAGGACGCCGTCGACGTCGACCGGCGCGTCCCAGTTGTCCCGCTGCGTGGCCTCGTACCTCCGGCCGTCTTCTGCGACGATCCAGACGCTGACGGCGCTTCCGTGCGGCACGTGGACGTTGATGTGCAGCTCCTGCCCTTCACGGGCGACGGCGACCGGCGGCAGCAGGCGCCGCCACGGGGCCCGGCGGGCCTCAGCCAGGGACCGTTCCATCTCCTCCGGTTCCCCGGCCGGGACGCCCAGCGCGGCCAGGACGCTGCGCAGCGTGCTGTCCGCGACGGAGCGTTCGACGCCGTCCCAGCCCCAGTAGGTGGTTCCAACCCTGTGGGCCGCCGCAAGTTCCCGCAGCAGTGCGGCGGCGCTGGGCCCGTTGTCGTCGTGCATACCTTCAGCCATGGGGCAACTCTAGACGCTGCCCCCGTGGCCCGTCCCGTGTCGATGGACGTGGGTTTCGCCGACCAGTTCGTGCAGGCCCTCGACGGCACGCGCCAGGGACAGCCCGGGGGAGGCAACGATGAACGGCATCAGGAGCCGGTTTTCCTTCTCCAGGTGCAGGGCGAAGATGTTCCGGATGGAGCCGGCGGCCACGGCGGCGTCCACCCCGGTGGATCCCCGCAGTTCCTCGACCAGTCCGACGATCACCTGATGCTCGGCCAGCATCCCCTCCACGAGCAGCTTTCCCTCCGGCAGGTTCCGGGGCGCGCTGTACAGCGGACCCTCCTCAGCGAGCGCATGCGGGACGAGATCGGTTTCGCACCACTCCACCAGCACCTCATGGGCGTCGTGCTCCGCCACGGCGTCACCGGTCCGGACGGCGCGGACCAGTGTCGCCGTCAGCGCGTCGAGGCGTTTGAGCATGCCCGCGTGGTGCTGCTCCACCGCCGCCAGGGCTTCGGCGTCCTCGTCGGCGTTTTTGTTGGCGGTGCTGGCCGCTGGCTGATCCATGACGTCTCCCGGGTCTGCTGGAAAGGGGCATGCGCGCTCCCTTCCCCACTGTACGGCGGAGACCCACCGGGGCAACGGGCCTTTCGGCCCGGCCGGGGAACGCCGGTCCGCCGCGGAAATCCGACGCCTGCTTTAGACGCGGCCGCAACGTCCGCGCTAGCCTTGCAGCCTATGGTCGACGTCGAACGCTTCCGGATCCTCCTCCAGGAGGAGCGCCGCCGGAAACTTGCCCTCCTGCCCGCGCTTCGCCGGGACATCTCCTCGGTGAACGCCGCCCGGCAGGATTCAAATGTCGACGACGAACACGATCCCGAGGGAGCGACGATCGCGTTTGAGCTCTCCCAGGCCTCGGCCCTGCTGGAACAGAGCCGTCAGGGCCTCGCGCAGATCGAGGCGGCCCTGGAACGGATCGACGCCGGCACGTACGGCATCTGCGCCGTGTGCGGGGACCACATCGCGGAGGGCAGGCTGGAGGCCCGGCCCTGGACCCCGTACTGCATCCGGCACAGCGCCGGACCGGCGGGCGCCGCAGGAACACCGGGCCGAACCCCGGCATGACCAATCCTGCCGAGACCTGGTGGAACCGGATTGTCGCCGGATTCAGCCAGTCCCCCGTCCCGCACGTCACCGGCACTGAACTGGCCCTGGTCATCATCCTGGCCGTCGCCCTTTCCTTGCCGCGGGTGACCTGGCGGTACTTCGGGCTGCTGGCCACCGTGACCCACGAGCTGGGCCACGCCTTCGCCGCGCTCATGACCGGCCAGCGCCTCGGCGGCATCCACCTGAGCCTGGACCACTCGGGCACCACCACCACCTACAGCCGGCGACCCCTGGCCGCCGTCTGGTCCACATTCTGGGGTTACCCGGTGCCGGCCGTCGTCGGCGCCGCCATGGTCTGGAGCGGCTTCAACGGCTGGGGTCCGGCGGCGATGTCAGTGGGGACCCTCATCCTGCTGGCCTCGTTCCTGTTCCTGCGTAACGGCATCGGGTTGCTGATCACCGCCGCCGCCATCCTGGCAGCCGCACTCCTGGTGCTGTTTGTCCCGCCCGAATTCAACGGCCACGTCATGATCGTGCTTGGCCTGGCACTCCTCGTCGCCGCGGTCCGGGACCTCGGCAAGCTGGCCAACGTCCACCTGAAGCGGCGGGACCGGCTGGCGACGTCGGACGCATACCTGCTCTCCCGTGCCACCCACATCCCCGCCGCCGTCTGGATCGTCCTGTTCGCCGCCGTCGTCGGTGCCGCCTGGTGGATTGCCTGGCAGCCGATGTCGCAGGTGTTCGCAACACTGCCGTTGCTTACAGTGCCGGGACACGGCGGCCTCCCGGCATAGGCTGGGACCATGAGCACAACACACACGGACGACCCGGGATTCAGCACCAAGGGTGCCTACGTCACCGGAGGTGCGGAGTTCAGCCGGGACACCAACTACATCGAGGACCGGATCACCCGCGACGGCGCCCCCGGCCGGAACGGTGAGCCCGGCTGGCCGGTGGAGCCGGGACGCTACCGGCTGATCGCGGCCCGCGCCTGCCCGTGGGCCAACCGGACCGTGATCGTGCGGCGGCTGCTCGGCCTCGAGGACGCCATTTCCCTCGGCCAGCCTGGCCCCACCCATGATGCACGTTCCTGGACCTTTGACCTGGACCCGGACGGCAGGGATCCGGTGCTCGGCGTGGCACGGATCCAGGAGTCCTACTTTCGCCGGTTCCCGGACTATCCCCGC
>DATITT010000280.1:0-10629 GCA_035467435.1 Arthrobacter sp.
TTTCACGGGAGTGCGCCGGAGCTCGGGAATCGGTGGCCGGACGGGCCACCAATTCCGCGTGACCAGGGCAGCCCCCGCACCGATCGCCGATCCAAAGAACACATCCGAGGGCCAGTGGGCGCCGGTGTGGACCCGGGCGTAGGCGACGCCCGCCGCGAGGGGGGCCAGCGCGGCTCCGAGGGCCGGCCGCACGAGACCGACGCCGAGGGCGAACGCCACGGCCGAGGCCGAGTGTCCCGAGGGCATGGAGGAGCTCGTGGGCTGGGGATGGACAAACCTGAACACCGGAAGGTGCTCCGGCAGCGGGCGGGCCCGCGGCAGCAGGGTTTTGAACCCGAGATTCGTGACCGCGGAAGCGACGGCCTGCGCCAGCACGCCGTGGAGGGCGGCGCGTCGCGTTGTGCCGGGGAAGAGGGCCATCACGGCGGCGATGCCGAACCAGAGCTTGCCCTTGTTCGCCGCGGCGGACAGCCGCCGGAAAAAGTCGTCATGAGTGCCCCGGGGCATGCCGGACACGGTGCGTACGAGTTTCCGGTCAAGTTTATCCACCCGGCTCGGCGCCTTCCTCAGCGTGCTGCGCATGCGTCCACCTTACTGCCGGACCGGGGTGGCACGCCGTCAGACTTGGGGGACGGCCATAGGTCTTGCCGCCGCAGGGTCAACCTGGCGGGGGCGGAGGGTTGGCTAGGATGAGGCGATGACCCGAGTGCTGGAACCTCAGCGATTGTCGCCCGGCCGCGTGCGGGCGGCGAGTGCCGCATTGCTGACGCTGGGTGTGGTCCTCGGGGGACTGTTGCTGGCGGACGTGAGGCTGCCCCCGTTCCAGGGCCTGGACGAAGGCTGGGCCCGGTGGATCACGTCGCTGCGCAGTCCGTTCTGGGACGGCCTCAATGTCTTCCTGAATCTGGCCGGGTACCGGGGCGTCCTGGTGCTCCACGGGCTGCTGGTCGCGGCCCTGCTGCTGAGGAGGCGCCCGCAGATGGCCATCTTCGCCGCTGCAGCCGGCATCGCCGTCCTGATATTCACGCAGATCCTCAAGGCGGCTATTTTCCGCGACCGGCCGGACAACACGGTTGTCCTGACCGACACCGGCTCCTTCCCGTCCGGCCATGTGGCGAGCACCGCGGCGTTCCTGGTGGTGGTGGCCCTGCTGGTGGGCCGCGTCTGGGCAGGGGTGCTCGCGGGGTTTGGCGTGCTGATGATGATGGTCAGCCGCACCTACCTGTCGGCCCACTGGCTCGTGGACACCGTGGGCAGCGTGTGTTTGGCCGTCCCGGTGGTGCTCCTGCTCTGGTTGTTCTTCCAGGACATATGCATCCAGGAGAATGGAGACGCCCGGCGGCTGCTCAGCTTGCGCGCAAGGGCTTCGCGGCGCCGGCAAGCAGAAGCGCACCAAGAATCGGGATCATGATGGCCAGCAGGGCCAGCCGGATTCCGATCAGGTCCCCAAGGTAGCCCAGCAGCGGCGGGCCGGCGAGGAACGCGACGTACCCGATCGTGGAGACCACCGACACGCGGGCGGCTGCGTGTTGTGGATCGTCGGCCGCAGCCGACATTCCCATCGGGAACGCGAGGGCGGCCCCAGCTCCCCAGAGCACCGCGCCGGCTATGGCCGTCCAGATGTCCCCGGCCAGGACGAAGAGCGCCAGCCCTGCGGCGGCGGCAGCCATGCTGGCGCGGAGCACCGGCACCCGGCCGTAGGAGTCGATCGCCCGGCCGCCGAAGAAGCGCACCGCGGTCATGGCCAGGACAAAAGCGGCGAAGAGCAGCGCTCCGGTCGATTCCGCGGCGTCCAGGCCGTCCACGGCGGCTTTCGCGATCCAGTCGTTGCCGGCGCCTTCGGTGAGCGTCGCGCCCAGAACGACGACGCCGATCAGCAGCGTCCTTCCGTCCCGCCAGGCCGAGCGGCCCTTGGGTTCCCTGGATTCCCCGGCCGCCGGCACGGAAACCGGGATGTGCGGCAGGAAATAGCGCGGCGCAGCCAGGGTTACGAGGGCCACGATGGCGGTGATCACCAGCAGGTGCGCCGGGAGCCCGACGCCGAGACCCGCCAGGCCGGCGCCGATCAGGGCGCCCAGGAACGCGCCGCCGCTGAAGGCGGCGTGGAACTGCGGCATGATGGTGCGCCCGAGTTGGTGTTCGACGTCGGCGCCCTCGATATTCTGGGACACGTCCCAGAGCCCGATGCCCATGCCGAAGAAAAACAGCGCGATCGCAGTCCCCGGAATGGACTCAGACAGCAGTGCCAGGGCCACACCGGCGCCGGCCACCGCAGCGACCAGGCCGGCGGCCCGCACCGCGTTGGCCGTCCCGATCCGGCCCACAACGTGGCCGGCGGTAGGCAGTGCAATCAGGGAGCCCGCCGCCACGCACAGCAGCAGGCTTCCCATCTGCCCCGAGGAGATGTCCAGGATGTCCGTCACCGCGGGGATGCGGGCGGCCCAGCTGGCGAACACGAGCCCGTTGATCCCGAAAATCACGAAGGTCGCCGCGGCTGCGGCGTTGAGCTGCGGGCGGGTTGCCGTCTTGGTCATACGATCACTACTTCCACCGAGTGTTGGGTGAGCCGGGCAAGTTCTTCGGTACTGAGCTGTTTGTCGGTGACCAGGACGTCCACGGCCGCCAGGGGTGCGACGAGTGCCACCGCGCTGGCGTTCCACTTGGAGCCGGAGCAGGCGACGATCACCCTGCCCGCGGATTCAAGTCCGGCGCGTTTCACGGCCGCATCGTCCAGGTCATGGGCCAGGAGTCCGTCTTCGAGGTTCATCGCGCAGGGCGTGAGCACGGCCGTGTCAAAGCGCAGCGAACGAATGTTGGATTCCGTCATGGGCCCGCGGAAGGACAGTTCCCCGGGGGTCAGGCTTCCGCCGGGCAACAGCAGTTCGGGATGCCGGCCGGCGGCCGGGCCGCCGTCGGCCAGCGCGTTGGCGGCCCGCAGCGACATCGGCATCAGGGTCAGGTCCCGCTGCCGCAGCTGCCGGGCCACCTCGGTGGCGGTGGTGCCACTGTCCAGCCAGACGTGCCGGCGGTCCTGAAGCAAGGCGGCGACGCCGGCCGCAATCCGGATCTTGGCGGCGTGGTCTTCGATCTCGCGCTGCCCGTACTCGGGGTTCTCGCCGTGCAGCACCAGGCTCCGGGCCCCGCCGTGGACCCTGCGGAGTACGCCGTGGACGGCCAGGACGTCCAGGTCTCGCCGGATCGTGGCCCCGGAGGCGCCACATTCGGCCATCAGCTCATCGACCGTCACGTGCTCCCGGTAGCGCAGGAGTTCGCCGATGCGGCGGTGGCGCTCCTCGGTACTCATGACCAAATGCTAACGGATCGTGATCATTTAATCATTTCCTGCGTAAATGTAATCTGGCGGGATGGCTGAAGAACTTTTCAAGGATGGCAAGGTCTCGGGCGCCGGGGAGTACCTCGACGGCGAACGACACGGCCGCTGGGTGTTTTACTTCCGGGACGGCCAGGTCAAGGCCGAGGCCGGGTACCGGAACGGGCAGCTCGACGGCGACTGCCTCTGGAACCGCGAAGGCGGCGGGCCGCTCCAGAAGGGCGCCTTCCGGGACGGGCAGCAGGACGGTCTCTGGCAGCGGTGGCACAGCACCGGCGAGCTGATGGACGAGGGCATGTTCGACGTCGGGCGGAAGACCGGCGAATGGATCACCTACGCCCCGGACGGCACCGAAACCAAGCGCAAGACCTTCAAATAGCAACGCTCAGCGGGTGACTTCCTCCAGCAGCTCCAGCACGTGGCGGTACTGGGCACCCGTGGCCCGGGTCATGCCGAGTTCGCACGTGCGGTTGCACGAGGCGTGCGCGGCAGCGCCCATGTCCGCCACCTCCGCGGCCTGTTTCGCGGTGGCGGACGCCGTCAGTTCGGGGTGCAGCATGCCCCGGTCGCCGGCGAACGCGCAGCAGCCCCAGTTTTCCGGGACCTCGACCCGCTCGGCCACGGCGCCGGCGACGGCACCGAGGGCGTCGTTGAGGCCCATCCGGGTGGAGGAGCAGGTGGGGTGGAGGGCCAGTGACTCCAGCTTCCCGTGGTCGGGCAGCCGGGGCAGGATCCGCTCCGCGGCGAAGTCCACGGCGTCCACCATGCGCAGGGCACGCTGCCCGGCGGCGGGTACGTCCGACTCCACGGCCTGGCGCAGGCCCTCGGTGCAGGAGGACGCATCGCAGACGATGGGCAGCTCGCCGTTCCGGGTTGCCTCCCGGAGGGCGCCCAGGGTCTTCTCCCGCATCGTTTCCTGGCCGGCGGCCATGCCCTTGGAGGACCAGGGGGTGCCACAGCACAGGCCGTCGATGCCGTCCGGGACGAGGAGGATGAGCCCGGCCCTGGCACAGAGCTGTTCGAAACTGTACTGGACCCCGTGTCCCTCGGCGCCCTGGCCTGCTCCGGCGGGCCCGAACATGGTGCCGACGCAGGCCGGGAAGTAGACAGCGTCGACCCTGCCTGCCGGCGTCGGACGCTTCCGCACGGAACCGCCGCCCGGCAGCTCGGCGGAATACAGCGGCACGGTGTCGGTTCCGAGCACCGCCCGCGCGGCCTTGTTGGGCGGGGCGATGGCGGCGGCCGGGAGCCTGTCGACGACGGTCAGCGCCAGCGAAGCGCCACGGGTGACGCCTTCCCAGTGCTTGGCGGCGGCGTTCCACGCCCCGTTGGCGAGCGGACCGGCGTCGGCCTTCCGCAGGCGTTTGACGAGTGATCCGGTATTGATGTCCACCGGGCAGGCGGTCTGGCACATCCCGTCCACGGCGCAGGTGTCCACGGACTCGTACTCGTAGTCCTTTTCCAGTTCCTTGACCAGCGCCGTGTCCCCGGCCAGCCGGGCCGATTCGATGGCGCGCAGCGTGACGATCCGCTGCCGCGGAGTGAGCGTGATGTCTTTGCTGGGGCAGACCGGCTCGCAGTAGCCGCAGGAGACGCAGCGGTCCACTTCCTCGGCGACGGGGGGTGCCGTTTTGATGTGCCGCAGATGCGCCAGCGGATCCTCGTCCATCAGGACGCCCGGGTTGAGCATCGCGGCAGGGTCGAAGAGCCGCTTGATGCTGCGCATGACGTCGTAGAGCTCGTCGCCGTACTGCCGGCGGACGTACGGGGCCATAACGCGCCCGGTCCCGTGCTCGGCCTTCAGGGATCCGCCCTCGGCCAGGACCAGGTCCACCATGTCTTCGGTGAAGGCGCTGTAGCGGTCCAGTTCGGCCGTGGTGGCGAAGCCGTCGGTGAGCATGAAGTGGACGTTGCCGTCCTTGGCATGGCCGAAGATCACACTGTTGCTGTAGCTGTACTTGCCGAAGAGCCGGATCAGTTCCCGGCAGGTGCGGCCCAGCACCGGGACCGGGACCACAATGTCTTCCAGCAGCGCGGTGGTGCCCTGGGGACGCGCCCCCGCCACCGAGGCGAAGAGACCCTTGCGCAACTGCCAGAGCTGTCCCCGTTCCCGGGCGTCGCCGGTGAACCGGGCGGGAGCGGACAGCCCCAGGCCCGGGAGGATGCCCTCGCCGTGGCCCTGGAGTTCCGCCAGCTGCCCGGCGCTGCCGGCGGAGAACTCCACGAGCAGGGCGGCGTGGTCCCGGACCGTCAGGTCCTGCACGACGGCGGGCGTTCCCTTGAGGGTCTGGCCCACCTTGAGCGACAAGGCATCCATCAGCTCAACCGTGGCGGCGCCTGTTTCAACGAGGGCGGGCAGGGCCGCGTTCGCGGCCTCCAGGTCCGGGAACACCAGTAGGCCCGCGGCCGCGTGCTGGAGCCGCGGGATGGTGCGGAAAACCGCCTCGGCCACGAACCCCAGGGTGCCTTCGCTGCCGACGATCAGGTGGGCCATGATGTCCACCGGAGTCTGGAAGTCCAGCAGGGAGTTCAGTCCGTAGCCCATGGTGTTCTTCATGGAAAACTGCTGCCGGATCCTGTGCACGGAGTCCGCGTTGTTCCGGACCCGCTCCGCCAGCCCGGCCAGGCCTTCGTAGAGGTCCGGCTCGAGGGCGCGGAGCTTCCGGTCGGCGTCCGCCGCCCCGGTGTCGATGACCGTGCCGGAGGGCAGCACCACGGTCAGCGACTCCAGGGTGCGGTAGGTGTTGTCCACGGTGCCGCAGTTCATGCCGGAGGAGTTGTTGGCAACGACGCCGCCGATCGTGCACGCCGCCTCGCTCGCCGGATCGGGGCCGAACTTCCTGCCGTAGCGGGCAAGTCTGGCGTTGAGCGCCCGGACGGTGACGCCGGGCTGGACGCGGACCCGCGCGCCGTCGTCGAGCACCTCGATATCCCTGAAGTTGCGGCGGACGTCCACGAGCACACCGTCGGTGACCGCCTGGCCGCTCAGGCTGGTCCCGCCGGAGCGGAAGGTCAGCGGCACGCCCTGGGCAGCGCTGGCGCGCAGCAGCCCGCCGACTTCGGCAGCGCTCCCGGCCGTGACGACGGCCTGCGGTATCAGCAGGAAATGCGAGGCGTCATGGGCGTTCGCGTGCAGGTCAATGGCGCGGGTCTTCACCTGGGCGGGGTCCTGCACCGCCGAGCGGAGGGCTGCCAGGTCCAGCGGCGCCATCAGGGGACCCTCCAGCCCAGTACGGGGGTGGACTGCAGGAAGATCAGCAGGCCGAGCAGGACGAGGGGCAGCGCCGCGCAGACGGCTGAAACCACCAGGGACCCGGCAATGGGTTCAAGGATCTGCTGAAACATGTGTCTCCAGACTGTGTGGGGCGTCACAACACCGCGGCGCCCCCTCGATTGTCTAACAAGTACACATGAGCGTCAAGGAAGACTTGTTGTCTTGTCTGGCAAGATTGGGAATGAATCAAGAAATTCTTGGCGGGATGGGAGCTCCGGTGGCCGGGCGAATTGCGGCAGTCTCGATCGTGGACGCGGTCGCCTCGGACCTGCGGAGCCGGATCTTTGCCGGTGAGCTTGGATCCGGGGATGCCCTGACGGAGTCAGAGGTGGCGTCCTCCTACGACGTGGCGCGGCCCACGGCGAAGGCCGCGATCGAGAAGATCGTGGCTGAGGGGCTGCTGGACCGTGGGACCCACAAAACCGCCCGGGTGGTCGAACTGGGGCCGGACTCGGTACGGGACATATACCTGGCCCGCGCATACCTGGAAAGCGAAGTGCTCCGCCGGCTCGCCCGCACACGGGACGTGCCGGCAGCGGCGGTGCGGGCCAACCGCGACATCGAGGCGGTGCAGACCGGCGCTCCGCTCGACGTCGTCGAACCGGACATGCGGTTCCACACCAGCCTGATCGACGCCGTCGGCAATGAACGCATCAGCAGGATGTACCGCTCACTCGTGGGCGAGGTGCGGCTGTGCATGGTCCGGGTCCAGTCCCTGCATCTGCTGGACACCGCGCTGATCCGGGCCGAACACCAGAAGATCCTCGAACTGATCGAGGCCGGCCAGGGCGAGGCCGCAGCTGAACTGCTCGACGAACATCTGGGGCGTGCCCGGGAACGGCTGGTCGACGCCATGGGAGGAACCCCCGGCCCGGAGGCCGACCAGCCGTCCGGGCTGCTGCCGAAGTAGCCGGCACCCACGCACAGCAACGCGGGGTCAATGAGGGCCCAAACACCCCTCGGGAATGGGCGTTAGATGACCCCGCGTTGCTGGTGGTCAGCGGGCGCGCTCGACGCGCTTTTCGTCCCAGACGGGCTCGGCCGATTCGTAGACCTTGCCGTCGGAGCCGAAGATCAGGAAGCGGTCAAAGGTCCGGGCGAACCAGCGGTCGTGCGTCACGGCCAGGACCGTTCCCTCGAAGTGGTCGATGGCCCGTTCCAGCGCCTCGGCCGAGTGCAGGTCGAGGTTGTCCGTGGGCTCGTCGAGCAGCAGCAGGGTGGCGCCGGAAAGCTGCAGCAGCAGGATCTGGAACCGGGCCTGCTGCCCGCCGGAGAGCGATTCGTACTTCTGCTCCGACTGGGGCGCCAGACCGTAGCCGTCGAGCGCGCCGGCGGCGGCCTCGCGGCCCATCCCCGAGCGGTGTTCGTCGCCGCGGTGCAGGATTTCCAGCAGCGTCTTGCCCAGCAGATCGGGCCGGATATGGGTCTGGGCAAAGAAACCGGGCCGGATGCGGGCGCCGAGTTTCACGGTGCCGTCGTGCGGGACTTCGGCGATGTCGACGTCGGACACCGGAAGGTGCTCCCGTTCCGGGTCGGTGCCCCCGGTGGCGAGCAGGCGCAGGAAGTGGCTTTTGCCGGAGCCGTTGGAGCCGAGCACGCCAACGCGGTCGCCGAACCAGACCTCGGTGGAGAACGGCTTCATCAGCCCGGTGAGCTCCAGCTTTTCGGCCACGACGGCGCGCTTGGCGGTCCGGCCGCCCTTAAGCCGCATCTGCACGTTCTGCTCGATCGGCAGCGCCTCCGGCGGGCCGGCCTCGAGGAACTTCGCGAGGCGGGTCTGCGCTGCTTGGTACCGGTTGGCCATGTCGGACCGGAACGCGGCCTTGTTCTTGTACATGTTGACGAGTTCCTTGAGCTTCACGTGCTCCTCGTCCCAGCGCTTCCGGAGCTCCTCGAAGCGGGCGTTACGGTCCGCGCGGGCGTCCACATAGGAGCCGAAGCCGCCGCCGTGGATCCAGGCCCCGGCGCCGTTGATGCCCGGTTCGAGGGTCACGATGCGGCCGGCGGCATTGTTCAGCAGTTCGCGGTCGTGGCTGATGAAGAACACGGTTTTCTTCGACTCGTTGAGTTTGGCCTCCAGCCAGCGCTTGCCCGGGACGTCGAGGTAGTTGTCCGGCTCGTCGAGCAGCAGCAGCTCATCGGGGCCTGCGAAGAGCGCCTCGAGCACCAGCCGCTTCTGTTCCCCGCCGGAGAGGCTCGACGCCGGGCGGTGCTGCGCGCGGTCAAAAGGCAGGCCGAGCGCGGCCATGCAGACTTCGTCCCAGACAGTCTCGACGTCGTACCCGCCGGCGTCGCCCCAGTCCACGATGGCCTGGGCATAGGCCATCTGGGTGGGCTCATCGTCGTGTTCCACCATGGCCAGTTCCGCCGCGTCCACGGTGCGGGCGGCGGCGGCGAGGACGGGCGGCGCGGCGGAGACGAGGAGGTCGCGGACGGTGGATTCGTCCCGGACCTGGCCGACAAACTGGCGCATGATGCCCATGTTGCCGGAACGTCCGATCACGCCCTCGTCGGCGATGAGGTCGCCGGAGATGATCCGGAACAGCGTTGTCTTGCCGGTTCCGTTGGGTCCGATCAGCGCCGTTTTGGTCCCGTCCGGGACCTTGAAGGTCACACCGTTGAGCAGCTGGGTGCCGTCGGAGAGGAAGTAATCGATGTTGGAAACGTCAATATGAGCCACCCTTCCATCCTCCCACGGTCCGACCGCGCGGCCGTGGGAGCTCCCTCTCTCGTCGACCCCCACTAGTGACCCACCACCGCGAAATGCCGAAGCTGGGTCAGGGGTCAGGGGCTAAGGGCTTGGCCATTGCTCGCATTCTGCGTAGATCCGCACGGTCACAGGGTTCGCAGCCGGTGCAGGAGGAGGGCGACGTGCAACGAGGTTCGCGATTCGGCGTCATCAAGGTCGACGTCGAGGAGCTCCTCAAGCCGGCCCAGGCGAGCGTAAAGCGTCGGCCGGCTCAGGTAGCCGTTGCGGGCGACGGCGGCCTTGTTGCCACCGGACTCAAGGTACCGTCCGAGCAGCTCGAGGTACCCCTCCGCGCCCCGGGCTTCGGCTTGCAGGACGGACGCCAGCTCCGACTCGACGAACTGCTGCACGCGCGGGTCGTTGCGCAGCAGGGCGAGGAGACCGCGAAGTCGGACATCTGCGGCGCGGTAGAACGGTTTCCCGCCGTCCCGCAGGGTTGCCGCCGTCTCGGCGACGTGCGCGGCCTCGTCGATTCCCGCGGCGGCCTCCAGCAGGGACCCGCTCGGGCGCCCGACGCCTATGCTCCAGTTCAGCCCCCCGCCTCCGGCTCCATCGCTGCCGGACGGCGGCGTCTGCCCGACAACGGCCCGAGCGAGTTGTTGCAGCATCGCATCCTCGAGCTGCCGGGCTGGGAGGCCCAGAATCATGCCCACCGAACCGGAGCGGATGCTGGCCGTCAAGGCGGTGCTGGAACTCGCCTTGAGCGTCCGGGACAGCAGTTCCAGTAGTTCCCGCTCCTCCTGCTGGCCGGCGAGCGGATCGCCCGGCGGAACCGCTGCGCCGGGCACGGCCGGCTGATGTGCCGCAGTGGTCCGGAACACCACCGGGACGTAGAACGGTGAGCGTTTCAGGCCCAGCGACGCGGCACGCGCCAAGGCTTCGGCGTCGCTCAGCCCGCGGGGCTGGCGCAGGGAGTTGAGCAGACCCGCCTGTGCCTGCTGGCTCAGGTCGAGCCGGTCCCGTTCCGCCAGGCGGTTGATGGCCAGGGTCTGCGCCGCCCGCTCCAGCACCATTGCGGCCGTCTCGTCGTCGTCAAGGGGCACGGGAACAACCAGACGGCCCCACAGCTGCTGCCGCACGCCCACCGGCGCCTGCAGCCAATCCTCAGGTCCGGTCCGTTCCGTCGATGCCGGCGACGGCGTGGTCCGGGACCGCCGCTCCCAGTCATCGAGCAGTTCCGCCGTGGCTAGTTGCCGGGAAGAGTAAGCGAGGACCAGATGGGAAAGGTCCTCCAAGACAACCGGGGCACCGATCATCATCGCTGCCTGCTCCACG
>DATITT010000281.1:0-7695 GCA_035467435.1 Arthrobacter sp.
GCCCACGCCACCACGAGCGTCCGGGCCAGGCCCTGCATGGGGCCGCGGCGGGCCAGGTGCACGAAGCCTCGGGCCACGTCCACCCAGGCGTTGAGCAGGCCGAAGGCGAGGAACATCCCGGCAATCGGCAGGGCGGACAGGACAGCCGCCCACAGGCCAGGCGCCGTAACCGGACCGAGGAGAACCACGTGGGCGTACGGGGCTGGCAGCCGGATCGCCGGCAGGTCGAGCAGAATCGGTTCGCCGATGCCCGCCCCGTTGAAGAGGATGCGGTAGATGACCCGCGCCGCGATGAACACGACGGCGAGGACCGCCGCTGCGCGTAACGGCGCGGGTCGAAAGGTCATGCCGCGGGGGCGGCCGGTTCGCCGTCGACCGTGTAGAGCAGTTCCAGGCTCTCGCCCGGGTTCACCTGCAGGGTGGCGAGGCCTTCCTGCGCGTACGCCCAGTCGCCGGAGGCCGGCTTAACCCAAAGAGCCCAGTAGGCGAAGGCTGCGGGCATCTTGCTGCATTCTTCCCGGTACGTCCCGCCCTTGTGGGCGATGTCGAGGTCTGCGGCGGGCACACCGTTCACACGGCACACCAGTTCGTTGGGATATTCGGCCGTGCCCTCGGTTTTCACCTTCGCCTCGTCCAACACCTTGGAAGCAGGCGTCGGCCCGTCCACGGTCACGCAAACGGAGGAATCAGCGGCAGCCTGCTTCAGGGCGCCCGAGTCGACGATGACCCTCACACCGGTGCAGGGCCCGGAGGCGGCGCTGGATGAAGCCGTTGCCGGAGACGCCGGGGCGGAGGTGGTTGGCTGGGTGGCGGCCGGCGTGGAACAGGCGGCGAGGGTAAACAGGAGACCGGCAGCGGCGAAGGAGCTCGCGGCGGCGGTGCGGATCTTAGTCAAAGTCACGTGTCAAGGGTAGGGCGTTGCTGATCCGGATGCGGAGGCCGTCGCGTTGTGTGACGTCAGGTCTCCAGGTAAGCCAACGTCGCAAACCCGAGGCCCTTGCCGCCTTGGACGGCGGCTGATCGGCACGGTCAACCGGCAGCACCCGTGCGTAAAGCAGAGGCTGCACCAGGTGGACGCCCTTGGCCCCGCGGTGGAAGGGGACACCTGGATGAGGGCCCGGGGCTGGGCTCTCATCCTGCCCACCGCCCTGCTGAGCAACTCCCCACCACGCCAATGATCCTTCCCAGTTCACCCACCAGCAACCAACACGCCCTCCAGCGTTCTCCCGCGACCAACAGTCTTTTCACGTCCCCTTTTGCCCGGCAGGTTCCATGTGCCCCGGGCGGAGAATCCCCTATTTAAGGAGTACTCCGTGTTTGTGAAAAGCACCCTTGCCGCCGTCGCCGTCCTTGCCTCCCTGGCCGGGACAGTAGCAGCCCCTGCCCAGGCAGAGGCGACCAAGCCGGCTACCGCCGTCGTCGGCCAGCCGCTCGCCCAGGCGCATGCGCACAACGACTATGAGCATGACCGTCCCCTATTTGATGCGCTGGAGCATGGCTTCACCAGCGTGGAAGCGGACGTGTGGCTGGTGGACGGCGAGCTGCTGGTTGCCCACGACCTGGAGGATGTCCAGCCCGGCGTTACGCTCGAGAGCCTCTACCTCGATCCGCTCCAGGACCTGGTCCGCGGCCAGGGCCACAGCGTCTACCCGAAGTGGGATGGCAGCCTGCAGCTTCTGATAGACATCAAGAGCGACGGCGAATCCACCTACGCCGCAATCGAACAGGAACTGGCCGAGCACCGCGACATCATGAGCCGCTACAGCCAAGGCGCCACCAAGACCGGCCCGGTCACCGCGGTCGTCAGCGGAAACCGCCCGCTGGCCACCATGCAGGCACAGGAGAAGCGCTTCAGCTTCTACGACGGCCGCTCCGCAGACCTCACTTCCGGAAAGCCTGCTGGGCTGATGCCGCTGGTCAGCGACAACTGGACCAAGCTCTTCACCTGGCAGGGCGTGGGCCCCATGCCGGAGGCCGAGCGCGCCAAACTGCGCAACTACGTGGCCGAGGCGCACGCCAGCGGCTACCGCGTCCGTTTCTGGGCCACCCCGGACATGCCCGGCACCGCACGCGAGGCCATCTGGAACGAACTCTTCGACGCCGGCGTGGACCACATAAACACCGACGACCTCGCCGCACTGCAGCAGTTCCTGACCGCCCGTGCGGCCTAAGCCGCACACCCCAAGCCCCAACCCCGCAAAAAAAGAGGAACACCGTCATGCCTTCAAAGACCATCAAAACGACGACGGCGGCAGCGGTCCTGGCGCTCGGCCTCCTTGCGTCCCAGCCCGCCACCGCCGTCGACAACACCGCCGACAGCCGGGCATTCACGTTCGGCGTGATCGGCGACATCCCCTACGGCGAGGCCGAAATCGCGAAGTTCCCCGCCCGCATCCAGGACATCAACGCCGACAGCGCGCTGAAGTTCGTCACCCACGTGGGCGACATCAAGAACGGCTCCTCGGTCTGCTCGGACGAGTACTTCGAGAACATCCGCACGCAGTTCGACACCTTCGAGCACCCGCTGGTCTTCACCCCGGGCGACAACGAATGGGTGGACTGCCACCGCACCAACAACGGCGCGTACAACCCGCTGGAACGGCTCGACAAGCTGCGGGATGTCTTCTTCGACGAGTCCGGCAAGACCCTGGGCGCCACCATGCCTGTCAAGACCCAGTCGGACCTCGGTCTGCCGGAAAACGTCCGCTTCACCCAGAACCGGGTGGCGTTTTCCGTGCTGAACATTCAGGGCAGCAACAACTCGCTGCAGCCGTGGACCGGCCTGGGTGAAACCACGGCCACGCCCGAGCAGTTGGACGAAGTTGAGTTCCGGACGGACGCCGCCCTGGCCCAGATCCGCGACACCTTCGCTGACGCCGACCGCCGCAACGACCGTGCCGTTGTCCTGATGACCCAGGCCGACATGTTCGACCCGTCCCTGCTCGCCGCCGCGACCGCCAACCCGGACACCATGTCCGGCTTCCGCGAGGTCGTGCAGGCCATCATCGACGAGACCAACAGCTTCGACGCCCCGGTTTACCTCATCAACGGCGACAGCCACGTCTTCGCCGAGAACCAGCCGCTCGCGGAGGGCTCACCCTGGCTGGACATCTACGGCCAGCCCGCCGCCGATGACCTGCAGCGCATCACCGTGGACGGATCCGCCAACGCCACCAACTACGTCAGGTTCACCGTCGCCGGCAACAGTGCCGATGGCGCGGACGTTCTGGCCTGGGAAAAGGTCCCCTTCAGCCAGTAGGCACCAGCACCAGACTGAAGCGGACGACGGCGGGAGGTCCCGCCGTCGTCCGCTTGGCAGGTTCATTCCTGGGTGCTGAGGTTCCGGTGCATTCGGATGGCCTCGGCACTTGGGCCAGCGGTGGCGTCGACCCGGAACGCAACAGGCGCGGCTCCTGTCCCGTCGATGACCGAGTCACGGCTCGACGAGCGTCAGGATTGTTTCCGGACGGACCCCGTCGAATTTCATCGCTTCGGCTGCCTCTTCGGACTCCATAATTCGCTGGAAAGTTTCCATGTCGGGGACTTGAACGATCAGGCCTACACGGTTGCTCTTTGCCGGGTCGATGAACGTTCGAACCGTGATGCCCAGAGGCCCAAATACCTCTTCCCTTTTCGGTGAGCTGAGCCAGTGCTCAACGTCGTCGACTTCGTGGAAAATCAATAGTGTTGGCATCATTGCCTCTGCTTTCTGGGGTTGCGCCAGGAGCCGGGCTGGATAGGAGCCGCGTAAGGACATCCTGATCACGCTGAACGTACCACGGCGCCAAATGCAGCGGTAGCAGTGAAAATTGTCCGGTCAGCCCCCGGCACCGCGTCGATGATGTCCTGTCCGATTTCTGCGCCGAGGAAGTTGACGTACTGGCCGTGCTCGCCGAAAGGCTGCATGAGAATGTAGGCCTTCCGGGCGAATGCGCTCAGCCGCTCGTCCTCCGCCGGGTCGTGCCAGAAGCCGTAGACGTTCAGCCAGTACTTCGCGACTTGCTCCTCGTCTGGGGGCGCGGAGGCGCGCAGCTGCTCAATCAGCTCGAGCCCGGACTGGTGGTTCTCCGAGGCCCAGGCAAATCCGATGATCATCCACGGCGGCCCAGATCCAGCACCAGGCCATGGGGGTTGGCACCCCTGGTCCATTAGGGCATTTGATCTCGCCGGGGTCGGCGCTGCACGGCGATACTTCCAGCCGCCAAGGCACCGGAACAGCTCGCGGTGTCCACAGCATAGATTCGCCTGCGGCGCCGGACAACGGTTCGCGGACAACGTGGAGTGCCCGTCTGAATGACCGTGCCGCCCAGCCATTTAGCCCGCCCTAGGCACCCCGCGCACAGGAGAGTAGATTGCGAATGGACTGCCCGGCGGGTTGCCGAGCGCGGGCTGGCGCTGGCGCCGGCAGGACCGTTCGTCCGGCGGCCGAACGAGACAGGAGGGCCGGAATGGGACGGTATGTGAAAACCGGGGAACTGGAAATCTGGACGGAGCAGGTTGGCGAGGGGCCCGATGTACTGCTGCTCGGCGGGCTGGGGGATACCGTCGAGTCCTGGCAGTTCCAGCTGGACGGGCTGGCGGACCGCTACCGGATGACGGCGTTTGATAATCGGGGTGCGGGCCGCACGGCAATGCCGGAGGGGCAGCCGACCGTCGAGGCGATGGCGGACGACGCGGCCGCAGTGCTGCGAGGCCTTGACATCTCCTCAGCGCATGTTGCGGGGTTCTCCGGCGGCAGTATCATCGCCCAGGAGCTTGCTCTCCGGCACCCGGATCGGGTACGAAGCCTGGTGCTACAGAGCACATGGCCCGCAATGGACGAATACATGAAAACGCTCTCCCGGGCCATCCACTGGCAGGCAAAGCTGGCACCGGACGAACGTGCATTCCTGGAGTTCTTCTATCTGCTTGTCTATACCCCGCGGGCACACAACAGCGGAATGGTAAGCCAGATCATCGAGGACGTCCTCGCATTCCCGCATCAGCAGTCCACCGGGGATTTCCTGAAGTTCCTGGACGCGTTCATGGTCCACGAGACGGCAAGTCGGCTGGGGCAGATCAACGTGCCCACCCTCGTCCTGGCCGGCGGAGTGGATCCGATGAGCCGACCGGAACTCGGCGAGGCCGTGGCCCGTCTTATACCGGGCGCACTGTTCGAGGTGATGCCGAAGGAATCCCACCAGCCCTTCCAGGAGAGCCCGGACGAGTGGAATGCGCGCGTGGACGAGTTCTGGCAGGAGGCCGAGAGGCTGCACTCGGATACGCCGCGAAGCTGACCGGGTTCAAACGCCATGGCGTCCCCCGGCAAGGATCCGGCAACAGATCCAGGCCGGCGCTCAGGGTAGCGCGTACACGCGGCGGGCGTTGTCGCGTGCGACGAGTTGCACGATCCTGCGGGCATCCGCCTCGGAACAGTCGTCGTCGTCGATCCATCCGCCGACGACCTTCGTGATTGCGTTGCGCCACAGTCTCGCGCCGAGGTAGTGAAGTTCGGCCGGGCCGAAGGCGTCGGAGGAGTACAGGATCTTCGTGAAGGGAGCCAGTTCGAATGAGCGGGCCACCAGATCCCGGCTCCGTGACCCGGTGAAGTTCACGGCAAGCCCCACATCGATGTAGACGTTTTCAAAGGCGTGGGCCAAATAGCCGGCTTCGCGCTCGAACGGATAGCAGTGGAGCAGCATGATGGGTGTGTCCCGGACTTCAGGGGACCGCAGAAAGTCCAGGAGGTACAGGGGGTTGGTCTTGTGGAGGTCCAGGTCGCGGTCCCCGAATCCGACATGGAACTGCAGCGGAAGCTTCATCGACACCGCCGTGTGGATCCCGTGGGCAAGGAGTGTTACATCGGTGAGCCTCGGCTTGGTGCCGGCGCGGAGGCTGTCCTGCCAGCGGCGGGCTGCTTCAACGACCGCAGCCGGTGTCGGCCGGCTGAGATTCTGGTCGAAACCTGCGCGGTAGGCGAGGACTGTTTTGACGCCCACGGCGCTGCGGGTGAGCTCCTGAAGCCGCTGACCGAACTCGTCGACGTAATCCGCCGGGTTGGCGATTTCCCGGATCAGCGACTCGGCGACCAGTTCCACCCGAACGATCTCGTGGGTCCGCCCATCGGAGATCTCGGCCATGCCGGCCATGCCGAGGTAGTCGGCGGCATCCAAGCCTGTCTCGATCAGCCAGTCGCTCACCCCGGCAGCGCGGGTCATGCGCCGGCTGACGTTGAGTTCTCCCAGTTCGGAGCGCCGGCTCCAGTAGTCCGCCGGTGGGGCGTGGCGGGGCAGATCAAGAATGCCGCTGCACCAGCGCCGGATGGCGAGCCCGATTTGTGTGTTGTAGGCGTCCTCGGGGTGGGCCAGTGGTTCGGTGTTTCCTTCGTTGAGCGAGTTCTGAAAGCGTGCCTCATCACCGTCGGCGCGAAACGCGCCATGCACGTGGTGATCAATCAGGCGGACTTGTTCGACGAAGTCCGGGAAGGAACCGCCCGCCATCAGATCGACCAGGCCAGTCGGAAGCGTTCAGCACGCTCGTCCGGCGAGAGGTCCGCGGAGATCCGCTGTTCGTAGCGCCGGACGGCCACCGTGGCATCGACGATGGCGTCGCCGAGAAGCCGGCGTGCAAGGCGTGACGTGTCCAGTGTGTCGATGATGGCGGTGGGGGAGTCCGAGAGCAGCCGGACGTTGGCCGCGTGCCGCTCGCCTTCCGAAAGCCGTCCGGGGTCACCCGGGATCTCGGCCGGAAGTTTGCGCCCGCCGCGGATGCCGTCAAGGGCGAGCGCAAGGATGGATGCGGAGGCCAGATACACGTTGGCCGACGGGTCGACGATTTTCACCTCGACGTTGGCTCCGTGCGGATTGCTCTTGCCCTCGTTCAGAAAACGCACGGAGGCTTCCCGGTTTTCCAGGCCCCAGCATAGGTAGGCGCCCGACCACGTGCCGGGTGCCAGGCGGCTTCCGGACAAGATTGATCCCGTGAGGAAACCCTGGATCTCGGGAAGTCCTGCGATGATTCCGCCAATGGCCGCGCCTCCCTCGGCGCAGATGCCGTGCGGTCCGCTACCGCCGGAGAACAGCGGCAGGCCGTTCTTGTGGAGCGAAAAGTGCTGGTGGGCCCCGTTTCCGACGGTGCCGGGAAAGGGCAGCGGGGAGAATGAGGCCTGCATGCCGTGGGCCCGGGCGACGATGCCGACGATGATCTTGGAAAGGACCACGGTGTCCGCGGCCTGGACCGGCGAAGCAGGGGGAAGGGAAAACTCGAACTGGTTTCTGCCGTACTCGGCGTGGATCTGCTCCACCGGAACGCCGGCATGGTTCAGCACTGACAGCAGATCATCGAGGAATTCCGATCGGTCCAGAAGACCGGTTGCCCCGTACGGAACCCAGGGCGCGGTTTCCAGCGCTGAACCGTCCGGGGCGACGAGGAAGAATTCAAGTTCGTGGCCCACGAGTGCCCGGTATCCGGCCTCGTCGAGGCTGATGTCGACATCGGCCAGAAGGCCGCGGGCGCAGGCCGGAGACGGGGCCCCGTCCTGCTCGAAAAGGCTGCCCGGTGCCCATGCCCGGCCACCCGGCAGGACACGGGGTCCCGTGATATCGATCTTGAGGCGCAGATCGCCAACGGTGGTGATGGTGTTCGTGAACGCTATCGCGCCGTCGATGGTGAAGACATGCCAGACGGGGGCAGCGCCCAGCCCGGATTGGTGGAAGG
>DATITT010000282.1:0-3704 GCA_035467435.1 Arthrobacter sp.
CCCTGGGCGGTGTCCGGTACGTCCGACTTCAGGGTGTAGTCGATCTTGTAAGTCCGGGTTGCCGGCTTTGCAGAAGTTGCACCGGACGGTGCCCAGGTGCCCACGCCGTCGGCGAACGCCGTCTTGGCGCCGAAGCTCGAAAGAGTGAGTGCGGAAGTGTCCGCCGGGGCGGAGCTCGGCAGGAAGCCCTCGCAGTCGGCTGCTCCTCCGCTGCCCTCCGTGATCACCAAGTCGATGTAGGGGCTGAGGTCATTGGTGACCGCTGTATTGAAATCCTTGGCGTAGAGCGTCACCGTGGACGCCAGCGAGCCGGTGGAAGTCACCGTGATGCACTTGGCCCCGTTCTGCCCGGGCTTGAGGTTCGCTGCCGTGAACACCGCGCCGCCAGCATTGTTGACCAGCTTGACCGTACCGGCCGCCCAGTTGTTCCCGCCGTCCACGGTCGTGCTGCTGAATGCCGAGTACGACGCCTGCGACACGGCGAGGCCGCTCACCAGGAGTGCTGCGGGGACGACGGACCACTTGGCCCATTTGGCCGTGCGTGCGGAAATCTGTGCCATGAGAAGCTCCTGCTGATGACGTGGGGCCCCTGCCCCGGATGAGACCTAGCGCCGGCTCCCTGAGTGGAGCCTGCAGAAGTAAAGCTACACATGAGTTACTTGATAATCAAGCTAACTGGTTTTCGTTCTAGTTTTTGGCCCAAGAAATGCATGTGTTCTAGCGGTTTCAAACTATTTAGCTTGACTGTAAAGTAGATTAGTAAGCGAGTTGAATTGTGATCCGCAGCCGGCGTGGGGCGTGGCGCCTATGATGGGTTGCTTGCAGACAGCTGGGCAACTAGGACAAGGAGCTGGACATGGCAGACCAACCGGCGGGTTCAACGGCTGACAAGGACGCGCTGCTGCGCATCACCCAGGGACTGCGGCGAGTGGACGTGGGGACGTACGCGCTCCGGATCCGGCTGGCCGAGAAACTGGGCATCGGCACCATCGACATCAACGCGATGGCCTTCGTGGGGGAAGTCGACGGCATGACGCCGAAGGCCCTCGGTAACCTGCTCAACATCACCACGGGATCCGTGACCGCCATGGTTGACCGTCTGGAATCCAAGGGCTTTATGCTCCGCAGGCCCCACCCCACGGACCGGCGCAGTGTGCTGTTGCACCTGAGCCCGGCAGGGACCCACGCGATGCAGTGGGCCACAGAGCACTTCGCTGATGCTGCCGCGGCAGTCCTCGCGGGATCGACCGAAGACAGCATTTCCGATATCGCCAGCTTCCTTGAAGGCATCGGGCAGCAGTTGCTTGCCGCCGCAAACGAGCCGGAGCAGTCGCCGAGCTGACCGGGAGTTCACCGCAATTCCACCCGGAGGACCCCTCTGCGTCGTCCGAGGCTGGAACGGTGGGGAGGCCCCCAATCCACCCGTGGAAGGTCTCTTCATGTCTGTTTCCTCCGGACGCAAATTCTCCCTGCTCCCGATGCTCGGCCACACCAAAGGCAAGCGAAGCCCCGTCACCTGCGCGCTGAAGTGCGACAACGCCTGCACCGGCGAGGTCTGCAACACCAGCTCCAACGACTACTTCCGCGACATCGCCTCCGCGACCATGTCCCGCCGCGCCGCCCTGGGCTTCGGCGCCGCCGGTGCGGTCGCCGTCGCGCTCGGCGGTGCCCTGGCCTCGCCCGAGGCCGCAGTGGCCGACGGCGGTCCCGGCCTGTCCGCGGCAGCCAAGCGCGGCTACGGCCACGGCAAGTCCAAGCTCAAGTTCACCGCGATCGCCCCGGTGGATGCCGCCGTCGACGCCGTCACCGTCCCGGAAGGCTTCACCTGGCAGCCCGTGATCCGCTGGGGTGACCCGATGTTCAAGGACGCCCCGGACTTCGACCTCGACAAGCAGAGTGCCGCTGCCCAGGCGCGGCAGTTCGGCTACAACGTCGACTACACGGACATCCTCGAGATTCCCGGCAGCAAGGGCCGCCGCGCGGTGCTCTTCGCGAACCACGAATACACCAACGAGGCCATCATGTTCCCGGCCTCGATGCCCGCCGCGGACGTCCGGGAGATCGGCGCCGCTGCGCATGGGCTCTCCGTCGTCGAGCTGGAGCGCAGGAACAAGAACAAGCCCTGGTCCTACGTCAAGGGCGCCAAGCTGAACCGCCGCTACCTGAACGACACTGAATACCAGCTCATCGGTCCGGCGGCGGGCTCGCCGCTGGTCCGCACAGTCGCGGACCCGTCCGGACGCACCATCCTGGGCACGCTGGGCAACTGCGCCGGCGGCACCACCCCCTGGGGCACCATCCTCTCCGGCGAGGAGAACTTCAACGGGTACTTCGTCGCGCCGGGCACCTCGGCCGAGGACAAGCGCTACGGCCTCAAGTCCTCGCCCACCGCCCGGAAGTGGGAACTCGACGACCCGCGCTTCGACACCCGCAACCCGGGCTACGAAAACGAGGCCAACCGCTTCGGCTGGATCGTGGAGGTCGACCCCTTCGATCCCACCTCCACCCCGAAGAAGCACTCCTCCCTGGGCCGCTTCAAGCATGAGGGTGCCAACGTGATCGTGGCCGAGTCCGGGCACGTGGTGGCCTACTCGGGCGACGACGAGCGCTTCGACTACCTCTACAAGTTCGTCTCGAAGAACAAGTACCGCGAGGGCGACCGCAAGCACAACATGACCCTGCTCTCCGCCGGCGACCTCTACGTGGCCCGGTTCACCGGCAACTCCCCGGCCTCCGAGATCACCGGGACCGGTGACCTCCCGTCCGACGGCGGCTTCGACGGCACCGGCGAATGGCTGCCCCTCGTGGTCGGCGGGAAGTCCGCCGTGCCCGGGATGTCCGTGGAAGAGGTGCTGGTGTACACCCGCGTGGCTGCGGACAAGGTGGGCCCCACCAAGATGGACCGCTGCGAGGACGTCGAGCCCAGCCTGCACACCGGCAAGGTCTACGTCGCCTGCACCAACAACTCGGACCGCGGCAAGGCCGGCAAGGAAGGCGCCAACGAGGTCAACCCGCGCAACGCCAACCGCGACGGCCACATCGTGGAAATCACCGAGACCGGCGGCCAGACCTCCACGGACTTCACCTGGAACCTGCTGATGGTCTGCGGCGATCCCGCGTCCGGGGACGTGACCTACTTCTCCGGCTTCCCGGTGGACCAGGTCTCGCCCATCTCCTGCCCGGACAACCTCGCGTTCGACTCGGTCGGCAACCTCTGGATCTCCACCGACGGCGCCCCCTCCGGCATCGGTAAGGCGGACGGCCTGTTCAAGGTCACCCTCGACGGCGCCGAGCGCGGCCGGGTGGAGCAGTTCCTCGCCGTCCCGCGCGACGGTGAGACCTGCGGGCCGATCATCCACGACGAGGAACGCACCGTGTTCGTCGCCGTGCAGCACCCGGGCGAGGACGGCACGTTCGACGCGCAGCTGTCCTTCTTCCCGGACTACGTTCCGGAGGGGACGAAGCCGGCCCGGGGCCAGGCCCGCGCCCCGCGCCCCTCAGTAGTCCAGGTCTTCCGCACCCACGACTAACCCCTTCCGTCCTCTAAAGCAACGCGGGGTCTCGACGCCCCCTCACATCCCGCCGTCGAACTGCGGAACGTGAGGGAGCGTCGGTCTGCAACCCGCCAAACGTGAGGGAGCGTCGGGACGGGGCTCGTCGTGGGTGCGGAAGACCTGGACTACTGAGGGGCGCGGGGCGCGGGC
>DATITT010000283.1:0-6781 GCA_035467435.1 Arthrobacter sp.
CGCGGGCCCGGAGTTCGCGGACCACCGAGTTGGCGAGCCCGTGGGCCGCCCGCTGCATGAGAACATCGCCCATGCCGTTGTCCAAGCTTGCTTGCAGAAAGCTCTTTTCAGCCTCTCGTATTTGGGTTCCGGTGTAGGCGCTGATCATGGTTTTCAGTCCATTCGCCGTGCAGTCGCTGTGGGAGGTGCTTGTGTTCAGGCTGGTGGTGCTCAGCCTTCGGCGATGACCGTCGCTGTGGCGATACCGCCGTCGTGGCTCATGGACAGGTGCCAGCGTTTGACGCCTTTTGACTCGGCCACGGCCAGCACGGTGCCCTTGACCTGGACCGTGGGACCGTTCTGGTCCAGCCCGATCCAGCAGTCCTGCCAGTTCATGCCGGCCGGGGCGCCGAGGACCTTGGCCACGGCCTCCTTGGCGGCGAACCGGGCCGCCAGGGAGCGTGTGTTCAGTTCGCGCTCCGCGGGGACGAACAGCCTGTCGCGCAGCCCGGGGGTGCGCTCCAGCTGCCGGCCGAACCGTTCAATGTCTACGACGTCTACGCCAATGCCAACAATCATGGCCTTATTCTACGGTGACGCTCTTGGCCAGGTTGCGGGGCTGGTCCACGTCGTAGCCCTTGGCGCTGGCGAGTTCGGCGGCGAAGATCTGCAGCGGAACCGTGGCGAGCAGCGGCGCGAGGAGCGTCGCCGTCGTTGGAATGTAGAAGACATGCTCGGCGTAGGCCTTGACCGCCTCGTCACCTTCTTCCGCGATGACGATGGTTTTGGCGCCGCGGGCGCGGACTTCCTGGATGTTGGAGACAACCTTCGCGTGCAGCGAATCCCGGCCGCGGGGCGAGGGAACAACCACGAAGACCGGCTGGCCTTCCTCGATCAGCGCGATCGGGCCGTGCTTGAGTTCCCCGGCGGCAAAGCCTTCGGCGTGGATGTAGGCGAGCTCCTTGAGCTTGAGCGCGCCTTCCATGGCCACGGGGAAGCCAACGTGGCGGCCCAGGAAGAGCACGGATTTGGCGTTCGCCATCTCCCGGCCGAGCTCCTTGATCTGGCCCTCGTTGTCGAGGATCTGCTGGATCTTGGCCGGAATCTTGCCGAGGTCCGCGAGGACGTCCTTGATTTCACCCTGGAACATGTTGCCGCGCAGCTGGGCAAGGTACAGGCCCAGGAGATACGCGGCGGTGATCTGGGCGAGGAACGCCTTGGTCGAGGCCACGGCGATCTCCGGGCCCGCGTGGGTGTAGAGCACGGCATCGGACTCACGCGGGATGGTGGAGCCGTTGGTGTTGCAGATGGAGATCGTCTTGGCGCCCTGTTCCTTCGCGTAGCGGACGGCCATCAGGGTGTCCATCGTTTCGCCGGACTGTGAGATGGATACCACCAGGGTCTTCTCATCGACAATCGGATCCCGGTAGCGGAATTCGTGCGAGAGCTCGACCTCCGTGGCAATCCGGCACCAGCGCTCGATCGCATACTTGGCAACCTGCCCGGCGTAGGCCGACGTGCCGCAGGCGAGCACAATGATCTTGTCGATGTGTTTGAGCAGTTCCGGATCGATCCGCATCTCATCGAGGGTCAGCTTGCCGTCGAGGTCCGAACGCCCGAGCAGGGTCTGCGCGACAGCGTCGGGCTGGTCGTGGATTTCCTTTTCCATAAAGGACGGGTAGCCGCCCTTTTCCGCGGAGGCCGGGTCCCAGTCGACGTGGTATTCCTTGCCTTCGGCCGGAGCACCGAAGAAGTCCGTAATGTCGACGGTGTCGGCGGTGATGGTGACGATCTGGTCCTGGCCAAGTTCGACGGCCCGGCGGGTGTAGTCGATGAAGCCGGAGACGTCGGAGCCGAGGAAGTTCTCGCCGTCGCCGAGGCCCACGACGAGCGGGGAGTTGCGGCGGGCCGCCACGACGATGCCGGGCTGGTCCGCGTGGATGGCGAGGAGGGTGAAGGCGCCTTCGAGGCGCTGGCAGGCCAGCTGCATGGCCGCGGTGAGGTCGCCCTTGGAAGAGCCGCCGTCGACCTGGTTCCGGTAGATGTCGCCCAGCAGTGCGGCGGCCACTTCGGTGTCGGTCTCGGAGTGGAAGACGACACCCTTGCGCACGAGCTCCAGCTTGAGCTCGGCAAAGTTTTCGATGATGCCGTTATGGATTACGGCCAGCTTGCCCTCATCGGAGAGATGCGGGTGGGCATTCTGGTCGGTCGGGCCGCCGTGGGTCGCCCAGCGCGTGTGACCGATGCCGGTCAGCGATTCCGGCAGCGGGCTGGCCTCGAGCTCGGCAAGCAGGTTGCTGAGTTTGCCCGACTTCTTGCGGGACGAAATGGTCCCGTCAGATATCACGGCGATGCCTGCGGAGTCGTAACCCCGGTATTCCAGCCGCCGCAGCCCCTCAAGGACTACGTCCAAGGCATTGTGTCCAGTATTTACCCGGCCAGCTGAGTGGCCCACATATCCAACGATTCCACACATGGACCATAGCCTAGCGGGTTCCCGGACAGCGGATGCAAAACCAGCACTTCCAAGACGCCTTCCGCCGCCCGGGCGGGGCGGCCGCTGCCCTCCCATTTCGCTCTCGGCCCGGCGGAGGGCAGAATCTCTAGGGTGACTTTGCAACGCAATGAAGCGAACGGCGACGGCACCTCCCCGTTCGTGGAGCTGGACCGGCAGACCTGGTCCCGGCTCGCTGCCCAGATGGAGCAGCCCCTCAACGAGGAGGACGTACTCCGTCTCCGCGGCCTCGGCGACCCCCTGGACATGAAGGAAGTCCGCGAGGTCTACCTCCCGCTGTCCCGGCTCCTGCACCTGTATGTCGAGGCGGCAGGCCAGCTTCATGCGGCAACCACCACCTTCCTGGGCGAGCAGACCCAGCGCACGCCGTTCGTGATCGGCGTCGCCGGTTCGGTGGCCGTGGGCAAGTCGACCATCGCCCGCGTGCTCCGCGAGATGCTCCGCCGCTGGCCCGGCACCCCCAATGTTGAGCTCATCACCACCGACGGCTTCCTGTACCCGCTGGCGGAACTCAAGCGCCGCCAGCTGCTGGAGCGCAAGGGTTTCCCCGAGTCCTATGACCGCCGCGCGCTGCTCCGCTTTGTGAGCGAGATCAAAGGCGGCGCCGAGGAAGTCAGGGCGCCCTGGTACTCCCACGTAACCTACGACATTGTCCCGGGCAAGGAAGTGGTGGTGCGCCGCCCCGATGTGCTGATCGTCGAGGGGCTGAACGTCCTGGCGCCGGCCCGGCCGCGGCATGACGGCCGGCAGGGTCTGGCCCTGAGTGACTTCTTCGATTTTTCCATCTATGTTGATGCCAAAACGTCCTACATTGAGGAGTGGTACGTGGAGCGCTTCCGCTCACTCCGGACCACCGCGTTCGCGCAGCCCGAGTCCTACTTCCACCGTTATGCCACGCTCTCGGACGCAGAGGCGGAACAGACTGCCCGCGAGATCTGGAAGCGCATCAACGAACCGAACCTGGAGGAGAACGTGCTCCCCACCCGCGGCCGTGCCCAGCTGGTGCTCACCAAGGACGCCGACCACTCCATCCGCCGCATGCTGCTCCGCAAGGTCTAGCACAGGTGTGCTACGACGGGTCCGCCGAGTATCGTGTCGTTCCAGGGCCGGCCGCCGGCCCGCCCAGCCGGAGGGCCTTCAGCCGGCTGCTGCTGGCCGGCTCGGGCCTGGCAGCCCTGAGCGCCTGCACCCCGGGGGATGCCCTTCCGACGGCGTCCGCCCAGGGCTCCCCGGCCTCCCCGTTCGCGACGACGGCGGGTACCTCCGCCACCGCCGGCGCAACGCCCTCCGCTGAGCCCCTCCCGGGCAGCGCCGCGGCAACGGCACCGGCCGCCGCACCGCCGGCCCCTGAGCCCTCCGCTGCCGCGCCCGCGCCCCGGCACTCTCCCCGGCATTCGCTTACCGACCCGGCGAGTCCCTGGGTGGTCGTGAACAAGCACAGGCCGCTCTCCCCCGCCGCCTATGTGCCGGCCGACCTTGTCCAGCCGCGCGTGCGCCTGGCCACCTCCGGTGAGGCGGCACTGCTCAACAGCACGACGGCGGGCGCGGCGGAGCAGATGTTCGCGGCGGCCGCGGCGGCCGGCGTCGTCCTGACCCTCGCCAGCGGCTACCGTTCCTTCAACACCCAGATCACCACCTACAACAGCTGGGTGCAGGCGGAGGGACAGGCTGCGGCGGACACTGCCTCCGCGCGGCCGGGCTATTCGGAACACCAGACCGGCTGGTCCCTCGACATCGGCGACGGCAGCGGGAGGGACAGCTTCACCCCTGCGTTCGCCAACCAGCCGGCAGCAGTCTGGGCCAAGGCCAATGCGCACCTGTTCGGCTTTGTGGTGCGCTACCCGTGGATGCTCCATGGGATTACCGGCTATTACTACGAGCCCTGGCACCTGCGCTACGTGGGCGTGGAGACCGCCGTCGACATGCACACCCGGGGCATCGCGACCCTCGAGGAATACTTCGGACTCGAAGCGGCACCGGCGTACCAGTAGCGGCTTGAGCAGCCCGGACCGCGCCATACCGACACGGACCCCACAGCTTACCTCCGCGACACAGGGCGTTTACGCGGCTGGGATAGCTTGGGGACATGTTAACAGGATTCAAGAACTTCATTCTCAAAGGCAACGTCATAGACCTTGCGGTCGCCGTCGTCATCGGCGTCGCGTTTGGCGCCGTGGTCACGGCACTGGTCCAGAGCGTCCTGATGCCCTTCATTGCGGGCCTGGTTGGATCGCCCAACTTCGACAGCTTTGGCGTCGTTACTCTCAACGGCAATGACATCAAGTTCGGCGTGCTGCTGACGGCCATCGTCAACTTCCTCCTGGTCGCGGCCGCCATCTACTTCGTCGTCGTCGTTCCCATGAACCACATGATCGAACGGCGCAACCGCCGCCTCGGCATCGACCCGGGCGTCAAGGAAGAGGCGGCCGAGGACCCGCAGATCGCCCTGCTGACCGAGATCCGCGACTCCTTGCAGCAACGCCAGCACTAGTCCAAGGCACCACCGGACAGTCATCACATAAGGAACGGCCCACCTCGTGAGGCGGGCCGTTCCTTTACTTAACCGGGACTACGTCGATACTGAAGCGGGACTGCGTCGATCCTTAGTCCGCGACAAGTTCCAGTGCCAGCTCGGTGCGGACCACCAGCGCCAGGCGCTCCGCGACGGCCTGGGCGGTCTCCTGCGATGCCGCCTCAACCATGACGCGCACCACGGGTTCGGTGCCGGAGGGGCGCAGGAGCACGCGGCCGGTGTCACCGAGCTCGGCCTCGGCGAGGGCCACGGCCGCTGCCACGGCGACATCTCCCTTGACCCGGGTCCGGTCGACCCCCTTGACGTTGATCAGGACCTGCGGAAGCTTGGTCATCACCTTGGCCAGGTCCTTCAGCGGACGGCCCGTGAGTGCGACCTGGGCGGCGATCTGCAGGCCGGTGAGGACGCCGTCACCCGTGGTGGCGTGGTCGGCGAAGATCACGTGGCCGGACTGCTCGCCGCCAAGGTTGAAGCCGCCTTCGCGCATCGCTTCCAGGACGTAGCGGTCGCCCACCCCGGTTTCGCGCAGGCTGATGCCGGCCTCGCGGAGTGCGATCTTGAGTCCGAGGTTGCTCATCACCGTCGCGACGAGGACGTCGTCCTTGAGCTTGCCCGAGGCTTTCAGCGCCACGGCGAGGATGGCCATGATCTCGTCGCCGTCGACTTCGGTTCCCTCATGGTCCACGGCGAGGCAGCGGTCAGCGTCGCCGTCGTGCGCAATTCCCAGGTCGGCTCCGTGCTCCAGGACGGCCAGCTTCAGCGGCCCCAGGTGGGTTGACCCGACGCCTTCGTTGATATTGAGGCCGTCCGGCTCGGCACCGATGAGGATTACCTCGGCACCCGCATTTTTGAAGACCTGGGGGGAGCATCCGCTCGCCGCACCGTGGGCGCAGTCCAGGACCACCTTGAGTCCGTCCAGGCGGTGCGGGAGGGTGCCGAGGAGATGCACGATGTAGCGGTCCTCGGCGTCGGAGAAGCGCTGGATCCGGCCGACTTCGCCGCCGACCGGGCGGTGCGGCTCTTTGCCGAGCTGTGTCTCGATGGCGTCTTCCACCTCGTCGGGGAGCTTCTGGCCGCCGCGGGCAAAGAACTTGATGCCGTTGTCCGGGGCGGGGTTGTGCGAGGCGGAGATCATCACGCCGAAGTCCGCGTCCAGGTCTGCCACGAGGTAGGCCGCGGCCGGGGTGGGCAGCACACCGGCGTCATAAACGTCGATCCCGGAGCTGGCCAGCCCCGCCTCCACCGCTGCCGCAATGAACTCACCGCTGGCGCGGGGGTCGCGTGCAACCACGGCGCGCGGCCGTGTTCCATTGGTATTGCGGTCGTGGCCAAGCACGACGGCGGCGGCTTGAGACAGCTGCAACGCCAGCTCAGCCGTCAGCAGGCCGTTCGCCAAACCCCGGACACCATCTGTTCCAAATAATCTAGACATCGGGTCAAGCTTAGACGATGAGGTGGCCGCTTCCAGTCCCGGAGCACGTAACCTGCCGGCAACATCACTCTCACCCCCGCGTTTTCGCTGTTTAACGGCGAAAGCCCGCCCCGCCACAAAGGGCGGAACGGGCTTTCGTGCAAGCGCCAAGGGTGCCTGGAAGCGGGTTTAGCGCTTGGGGATCCAGGCGCTTTTTAGCGCTTGGAGTACTGCTGAGCCTTACGTGCCTTCTTGAGACCAGCCTTCTTGCGCTCGATGACGCGGGCGTCACGACGCAGGTAACCGGCCTTCTTCAGGGTGGCGCGGTTGTTCTCGGTGTCGA
>DATITT010000284.1:0-2834 GCA_035467435.1 Arthrobacter sp.
CCAAGCCTGCGGTCAAGGGCGACGCCCCCGGCGCCGTCATTGCCGCCCCGGCCGTGGCCGGACAACTCAGCGTCGTCCCGCCGGCCACCGTCAAGGAGCCGCTCGCGAACCGCAAACCCGCCGCCGAGGCCGCCGCGCCGGCCGCAGCGGCGGCCGCGGAACCCGCCGCCGAGACCGTACCGGTCCCGCCGGAGGCCGTTGCCCCGGCCGCTCCGGCAGCCGAACTCCACGGCGGCTCCGTTCCGGCCCCCGCGCAGAAGGTCCCGGGACAGTAACGAAGGACGGACCACCAGCCAGGCAAGCAGCAAGGAAACAACGTGGCTCAGAACACCGGCAAGGCCCGCAAGGCGAAAGCGCCGAGCGCGACCGGGCGGCTGCGGATGGGCCTCGGCGTCATGCTGGCGCTCCTGCTCGTGGTCGGCGGAAAACTCTTCCTGGTCCAGGGCCTCGACGTCGGCGGAATGGCCGAGGCCGCCCTCCAGAACAGGCTCACCCCCATCGAACTGCCTGCCGAGCGCGGCAGCATCGTGGATACCAACGGCACCGTCCTGGCCAGCAGCGTGATCCGCTACAACCTCGTTGTCGATCAGACCGTCAACACCAAGACTGAGTCGTTCCGCCGGCTGGAGCCGGTGGACGGCAAGGAAGAGCTCGTCATGGTCTCCCGGGACCAGGGCATCAACGAACTCGCCGCAGTGCTGGGAATGGACGAGGACGCCGTCAAGGACGCACTGACGGGGGACCAGCGCTACTACATTGTGGCCAAGGACCTGAAGCCGGACGTCGAGGACCGCATCTCCAAGCTCCAGATTCCCGGCATCGTCACCGAAGGCACCAGCAAGCGGGTGTACCCCAACGGCTCGGTGGCCGGTGGGATCGTTGGCTTCCTGAGGGACGGCACCACCGGCCAGGCCGGCCTCGAGCAGACCCAGGACGAGATACTCCGGGGAACCGCGGGAAAACGCCTCTTCGAAATCGGGGCAGACGGGCTGCGCATCCCGGTCGGCGTTGACCAGCTGACCCCGGCCGTGGACGGCAAGGACATCAAGCTCACCCTGAACTCGGACCTGCAGTACTTCGCCCAGCAGGCAATCCAGAGCCAGCGGGACAAAATGAACGCCGAGTGGGGCGTCATCATCGTCCAGGCCATCAAGACCGGCGACATCATCGCCATGGCGGACACGAACTCCCCGGACCCCAACGATCCCGGCAAGGTCGACGCCACGGACCGCGGCGTGCGGGCCGTGACGGCGGCCTACGAACCGGGCTCCGTGCAGAAGATGATGCTGGCCGCCGCCCTGATCGAGGAGGGCAAGTCCAGCCCGCTGGACACGTTCACCATCCCGTCCTCGTACACCGTGGACGGGCAGACGTTCAACGACGCCTTCAGTCACGGCACCGAGGAGCGGACCCTGGCCGGCATCCTGGGCTGGTCGATGAACACCGGCACGGTCATGGCCGGCGAGCGGCTCAGCAAGGAGCAGCGCCACGACTGGCTGAAGAAGTTCGGCATCGGTGAGGCACCGGACATCGGACTGCCCGCTGAGGCCGCTGGAATCCTGGCGCCGGCCAGTGAGTGGGATGGCCGCCAGCAGTACACCGTGTTGTTCGGCCAGGGAGTCTCGCAGTCCACCCTCCAGACGGTGCGTGCCTTCCAAAGCGTCGCCAACGACGGCGTGATGCTCCAGCCGCGGCTGATCGACAGCTACATCAACCCGGACGGCACCGAGGAGAAAGTCCCAGCTCAGGCACCCCGGCAGATCGTCTCCCCGGACACCGCCCGGCAGGTGCGGGACATCCTCGAGAGTGCCGTCACGGAGGGACAGATCAAGGAAGCCGGACTGGACGGTTACCGGGTCGGGGCGAAGACCGGCACCTCCCAGTCGCCGTGCGACGACGGCACCGCCGGCTTCTGCGGTTTTACGGCGTCGATGGTGGGGATGGCGCCGATGGACGATCCGCGGTTTATTGTTGAGGTGGTTCTGCAACGGCCCAAGGGCGATATCTACGGCATCTCGAACGGACCGGTTTTCCGGTCCGTGATGAGCCAGGCGCTGCGGACGTACAACGTCCCGCCGTCCACCGGCGAACCCGTCCGGCTGCCGCAGTTCGCCAACTAGCGCCCGAGAACCAGCACGTCCACCACCAACCCTGAACCGGGAAACTGAGCCTGCGGGCCGGAGCAATCCTCCGTGCGCAGCGTCAGACCCACCAGCACCACCAACGGAGATCCACGTGTCAGACCAGAATGCCCCCGGCGTTTCCGCCGCGACGTCCGGCCCGGAGTCCACCCCGGGCTTCCGTCCCACCGCGGTAACTGCAGTGCCGCTGGCAACCATCGGTGAGTCGATCGGCGTCGTTGTCCCCGGGTCATCCGGCTCCGTCGCGGTCACCGGGATCTCCCTGAATTCCCGCGCCGTCCAGCCCGGCGACCTGTACGTCGCCCTGCCCGGTTCGACCCGGCACGGGGCCGACTTTGTCTCCCAGGCACTGGAGGCCGGAGCGGCCGCCGTGCTGACGGACGACGCCGGCGCGCGCCTGCTGGCGTTCTCCCACGACATCGCCGTGCCGGTGCTGCTGGCCGGGGAACCCCGCAGCCTCGTGGGCGCACTGTCCGCCCTGATCTACCGGAGCCGGCCGCAGGATGAGCCCGCTCCGGCTCTCTACGCCGTCACGGGCACCAACGGCAAGACCACCACCACCTACTTCATCAATGCCCTGCTGCACGCCCTCGGGCAGAAGACAGGACTGATAGGCACCATCGAGATCCTGGCCGGCGGGGAGCCGATCCCCAGCCTCCTCACCACCCCGGAGTCCACCGACGTCCACGCGCT
>DATITT010000285.1:0-3154 GCA_035467435.1 Arthrobacter sp.
CTCTACGGGAACGACGCCGCTGAGGCTGAGCAGGACAGCATCGAGGTCCCGGAGTTCTCCTCCGTCAGTGACGCGGCGGAACTCAAGGCCTTCTTCGACGCCGGTAGGGGCCACCGTTCGGCCCTGGCCGTGGACTTCGCGCCCGGCCGCATCGTCGACGACGCACCCGCCATCGCCGTCCTGCGCACGGATGCGGCGGCCTACATCGACCTGACGGCGCTGGACGCGGCAGCCGAGTCGGTGCTCGCCGGCTGGCTGCTGGACCCGGAGGCGGCCAAGGTCACGCACGGCTTCAAGTCCGCGCTGAAGGCCTTCACCGCCCGCGGCCTCGGCCTGGACGGTGTCGTCGACGACACGTCGATTTCCGGCTACCTGATCCAGCCGGACCGCCGCAGTTATGAACTCGCCGAACTCGCACAGCATCACCTGAAAATGACAGTCTCGACGGAAGCTGCCAAGACCGGGCAGTTGGAGCTTGCCTTCGGGGGAGAGGACGACGGCGCCGCCGCCGGCGCGCTCGTCCAGCGGGCCGCCGTCGTGCACGCCCTGAGCCGCCACTTTGAAACGGAGCTGAAGGTCCGCAAGGCCCAGGAGCTGCTGACCAGCCTGGAACTGCCGGTCAGCCGGGTCCTGGCCCAGATGGAACTTGACGGCATCGCGGTATCCATGGACCGGATGAACGAACAGCTGGCGGACCTGGCCAAGGTGATCGACAACGCCCAGGAGCTTGCCTTCGCCGCGATCGGGCACGAGGTCAACCTCGGTTCGCCCAAACAGCTGCAGACCGTGCTCTTCGAGGAACTGGGGCTGCCCACGACCAAGAAGATCAAGTCCGGCTACACCACCGACGCCGCCTCGCTGAAAAACCTGCTGGAGAAAACGGGCCACGAATTCCTCGTCCAGCTGATGGCGCACCGGGAGTCTGCGAAGCTGCGGCAAATGGTCGAGTCGCTGAAGAAATCCGTCGCCGAGGACGGCAGGATCCACACCACCTATGCGCAGAACGTGGCGGCCACCGGGCGTATCTCCTCGAACAACCCGAACCTGCAAAACATCCCCGTCCGCAGCGAGGAGGGCCGCCGTGTGCGCAGCATCTTCGTGGTGAGTGAGGGCTACGAATGTCTCCTCTCCGCGGATTATTCGCAGATCGAGATGCGGATCATGGCCCACCTTTCCGCCGATCCCGGGCTGATCCAGGCCTACAAGGAGGGCGAGGACCTGCACCGCTACGTCGGCTCGCACATCTTCCATGTGCCCCCGGCGGAGGTCACCAGTGCGATGCGGTCCAAGGTCAAGGCCATGTCCTACGGCCTCGCGTACGGGCTGACGTCCTTCGGGCTGTCCAAGCAGCTGGAGATCTCCGTCGATGAGGCCAGGACGCTCATGAAGGAGTACTTCGAGCGTTTCGGCGCCGTCCGCGACTACCTCCGCGGCGTCGTGGAGCAGGCCCGGATCGACGGCTACACCGCCACCATCGAAGGCCGGCGCCGGTACCTGCCGGACCTGACCAGTACCGACCGCCAGCTCCGCGAAATCGCCGAGCGGGTCGCGTTGAACTCGCCCATCCAGGGCTCAGCCGCGGACATCATCAAACGGGCCATGCTGGGCGTCTCCGCTGCCCTGGCCGACCAGGGGCTGAAATCCAGGATGCTGCTGCAGGTCCACGATGAACTGGTCCTTGAAGTCGCCCATGGCGAGCGGGAAGCCGTGGAGCAGCTCGTGACCGAGCAGATGGGCTCGGCCGCCCGGCTGACCGTTCCGCTCGACGTCCAGATCGGTGTCGGCTCCAGCTGGTACGAGGCCGGGCACTAGCGCGCACAGGGGCCCGCTGGGCCATGGCTGTGGGGAGCGGCCCTGTACAGGCGGCGCCGCACGGGCGATGACGTGAGAGGTGGGACGGGAAAACCGTCCCACCTCTCGGTTTATCTGCCGTACGGTGCGCGCTTACTGGCGAACTTCAGGTCAGGCGTTTCTGGCTGCGTCGTGCCGCCGCTGCTTGAGGCGTTCGAGCAGATTGTGCTCAGCATCTTCGCCCGGCGCAATTCCGGACGGAATGCGGAAGAAGAGGACCAGCCCGAGCGCCCACCAGAGTCCAAAGAGGATCCACGGCGGCGGGGTGAGGGCTGCCGGCATGCCGGGGAGGTAGAGGCTGAGCAGTCCCAGGCAGAGGACCACGGCGGTGATGCCAATGGCGATGCCGCCGTTGCCCTTGCCGCCGATGCGGAGCGGGCGGTCCATCTGAGGTTCGCGGCGGCGCAGGATCACGAACACCACGGCTACCAGGATGTAGGCGATGACGATGCTCGGTGCGCCGGAATCCACCAGCCAGCCAAGCATAGATACGCCGAAGAACGGTGCAAGAAATGACAGCGCACCGATGAACAGCAGCGCGTTGACGGGGGTGCGGAATTTGGGATGCAGCTTGGCGAACCAGGCCGGCAGCATTCCGGAGCGGGCCATCGAGTACATCAGGCGTGAGGCGCCCAGAAGCAGTGAATTCCACGAGGTCAGGATCCCGGCGATGCCGCCGGCAATCAGGATCTTGGCCATGACGTCGCTGCCGAACAGTGCACCCATGGCATCGGCCGTGGCGATATCCGCCTGGGCGATGTCTGCGGCAGGCATGGCGGAGGACGTGGTCAGGACGGTCATGACGTACCAGACGGTGGCGAGCAGGACGGCTACGACGACGAGCTTGCCGATCTGCCGAGCCGGGATGTTCACTTCTTCCGCGGACTGGGGAATGACGTCAAAGCCGACGAACAGGAACGGAACCACCACGAGGACGGCGAAGTAGCCGTTGATGCCGCCGGTGAAGAAGGGCTCCATATTCGTCACCGAACCACCGATAAAGGAGCCGAAGATAAGCATGAGGCCAATGATCAGGAGGAAAACGACCACGAAAGTCTGGGCGACTCCGGCCAGCTTGACTCCCAGGATGTTAACTCCGGTGATCACCACCGCGGCAGCAGCTCCCACCAGCGCCCAGGTCAGGTGCACCTGGTATCCGGCCACTTCCCAGAGCGGGATCTGGCTCAGGTTCGGGAAGAGGTATTGCGCCGTTCGAGGCAGCGCCACAGCCTCGAAGGCAACGACCGCGATGTATCCTCCGGTGATGGCCCAGGACCCGACGAAAGACCACCGGGGACCCATG
>DATITT010000286.1:0-2056 GCA_035467435.1 Arthrobacter sp.
CGCCGGCCTATGTCTTCGTCGACTTTGTCCGGACCCTGCCGATCATCTTCCTCGCGGTGCTATACGCCGTCGTCGTGATCGCCGTGGCGCGCTGGCGCGGGCTGCGCGCGCTGATCGGGCTTGTCGGCGCCTACGGTGTGCTGGTGGCCTTTATGCTCCCCGGGCTGGTGGAGGGCAAGCCGCCGCTCCTGCTGGCGCTGGTGGGGTCCACGGTGATCATGATCGGGGTGCTGTACTTCGCCCACGGCTTCTCCGCCCGGACCTCCACGGCGCTGCTGGGCACCATGTTCGGCCTGGCGATTACCGCACTGCTGGCGGCCTGGGCCACCGACGCCGCCAACCTCGCCGGCGTCGGCAGCCACGATTCCGCCACCCTCGCGAACATCTCGGGCAATATCTCCATCTCCGGCATCATCCTGTGCGGTCTCATCATCTCCGGCCTGGGTGTCCTCAACGACGTCACCATCACACAGTCCTCGGCAGTCTGGGAACTGTGGGAACTGGCCCCGGAAACTTCCGCCCGCCAGCTTTTCACCTCCGCCATGCGGATCGGCCGGGACCACATTGCCTCCACCGTCTACACCATCGCGTTCGCCTACGCCGGTGCGGCGCTGCCGGTGCTGATCCTGGTGATGCTCTACGAGCGGCCGCTCGGCGATGCCCTCACCAGCGCCGAGCTCTCCGAGGAAGTGATCCGCACCCTGGTCGGCTCCGTCGGGCTGGTCCTGGCGATCCCGGTCACCACGCTGATCGCGGTACTCGTTGTGAAAGCGACCGGGATCAAGGCCCCGGGCACGCCGGGCGGGGGCCTGAGCGCCGGCATCAGGGATGCCGTGACCCGGAATACCGTCATGAGGAACACCACCGGCCGGGCCGCCGTCGTTCCGTCCGTCAGTGCTGCTGCGGACGACGCCGGCCCCCGGCCGGAGGACGGCGCCGGCGCCCCTGCCGATGCCTTCGAAGCGGCGCCGGCAGGGCGCCGCGGGCGTCGCGCCGCCGCATGGGACTGACCCCGGGTTTCCACATAGCAGGCGCGGATCCGGCCGATTTGCCCGGATTTGAGACAATGGACTGGTGACTGTTGTAGCTACCCCTCCCGCCCCCAAGCTGGAACTCCCGCCCCTGAAGCTGGGCCCCATCACGGTGGACACCCCCGTGGTCCTGGCTCCCATGGCGGGCATCACCAACTCCGCGTTCCGCAGGCTCTGCCGTGAATACGGTGGCGGCCTGTACGTCGCGGAGATGGTCACGTCCCGCGCCCTCGTGGAGCGCACGCCTGAATCCCTGCGCATCATCGCGCACGACGACGACGAGAAAGTCCGGTCCGTCCAGCTCTACGGCGTGGACCCCGTCACCGTCGGCCAGGCCGTCCGGATGCTGGTCGAGGAGGACCGCGCGGACCACATCGACCTCAACTTCGGCTGCCCCGTGCCCAAGGTGACCCGGCGCGGCGGCGGCTCGGCCCTGCCCTGGAAGATCGACCTGTTCACCTCGATCGTGCAGACCGCGGTCAAGGAAGCCTCCAGGGGCAACGTCCCGCTGACCATCAAGATGCGCAAGGGCATTGACGAGGACCACCTGACCTACCTCGACGCCGGCCGGATCGCGCGCGATTCCGGCGTCGCCGCCGTCGCGCTGCACGGCCGCACCGCCGCGCAGTTCTACTCCGGCCAGGCCGACTGGTCCGCGATTGCCCGGCTGCGCGAGGCGCTGCCGGACATCCCGGTGCTTGGCAACGGCGACATCTGGTCCGCCGAGGACGCCATCCGCATGGTCCGCGAGACCGGCGTCGACGGTGTGGTGGTGGGCCGCGGCTGCCAGGGCCGCCCGTGGCTGTTCGGCGACCTTATGGCGGCCTTCGAAGGCAGCGACGCACGCCACAAACCGGCCCTGCGGCAGGTGGCGGAAGGCGTGTACCGCCACGCGCAGCTGATGGTCGAGACGTTCGGCAACGATGAAGGCAAGGCGCTCCGGGAGATCCGCAAGCACATGGCTTGGTACATCAAGGGTTACGTCGTCGGCAGTGAGCTGCGGACCAATCTGGCCATGGTGACCA
>DATITT010000287.1:0-6109 GCA_035467435.1 Arthrobacter sp.
GTTTGGGGGCATTGGATCTTCCGGAGCAGCCGGGATCCGCCGGGGGCGCCAACAGGGCCCGGGTCCGGTTCTACCACTTGAGGAGATTTTTCGAATGGCTATTTGGGGTGCAGACATTGCTCAGCTCAAGACTCTTGGGACAAAGCTGCAGGCTGGTTCGTCGGAGATCGACAAGCAGAAGTCGCTGCTGACCAAGGTGCTCGAGGGCACCGACTGGAAGGGTCCGGACGCTGACAAGTTCCGCAGCGAATGGAACGGCCAGCACGTTGCCGCCCTGGCGAAGGTCTCCCAGGCGCTGCAGGAAGCCGGCAAGCAGGCCAGCCGCAACGCCACGGAGCAGGAAAGCGCTTCCCGCTAGGCAGCAGCCCACAGAATCAAACCGGCCCGGACGCTGTAGCGTCCGGGCCGGTTTTGTCGGACCTGCCTACGGCACGGGTTCGACGTCGTTCGCATGGTCGAGCGCCGGGCCGGCCCCGGAAGGAGTCCGGAGCTCGTCAAGGCGGACCAGCACAACGCCGCCAACAATCAACAGCCCGCCCATGAGCTGGATGGGGCCTGGCAGTTCACCGAGCAGCAGCCACGCCCAGACGACGGCGAACAGGACTTCGGTCAGCGAGACAAAGGATGCCACTTTGGAGCCGAGTGCCCGCGCCGCCACAATGCCGGATACGTAGGCGAGCACGGTGGCCAGCACCACGAGTCCACCCAGGGCCACCCACCACGGCGTGACCCAGGGGCCCAGCCGGGTGTCGGCCGTGCTGAACGCCATCGGCAGCAGGCCGGTTGCCGCGGCAAGCCACATGGTGACGGCGCCGACCATGAGCCCTCCAGAGGCGAGGACAATCGGTGGGAGGGTGTCGTTTTCCTTGGCCGTGATGAAGAAGTAAATGGCCAGGCAGACCGCGGCTGCGATCCCCCACAGCACGCCGATAAGGTCGATCTTGACGGCCCCGGCGAGGTCCAGGACCAGGACCAGCCCGCCCAGGGACAGCAGGGTTCCGGCAATGGTCAGGGGCCGGGGGCGTTTGCGGCTGGCGGCCCAGAGCCACAGCACGATGATCACAGGAGCCAGGTATTCCAGCAGCAGGGCGACCCCCACCGACAGGCGGGCCACCGCGTTGAAATAGAACAGCTGGCAGGCTGCGACCCCGATGAGGCCGAAGAGCAACACCGTGAGCCAGTTGTCCCGGAGCTGGTGCCAGCGTCCCCGCAACGCCGCAACGGCGGGGATCGCCAGGATCAGTGCCGCCCCTGTGAGGCGTGCGGTGACGGCTGCTCCGGGGGTCCAGCCGGTCTCCAGCAGCGCCTTGGCAAAGGAACCGGAGAGACCGAACACGGCCGAGGAAAACAAGGCAACCCCGAGGCCCGACGCCATAAAAGCTGATGCCGCTCCGGGCTTGCCGGCGCCAGGACTTCCGGGCGCGCGCACTCCGGAGTCAATGGCGGCCGGCGCTTCGGCGGTGCGGCGTGCGGCAGACAAGGGCTGCCTCCTGTCAGGAGTAAAGTAGGGTTATGGTCATGACAGTACGCCACGCCGACGTAAGGAGTCAAGATGCTTTTTGCCCCTGACACAGAAGTGGCCCTGCGGTCCGTGGTCGGCCTGATCAACTCGGCGGCCAACGGGGATGAACACCTGTCCACAACCGAAGACCTGGACAGGTTTCTGGAAGCCGAGGGATTCACCGGCTCGCGGACCCGGGACGCGGCCGAGCTGGCCAGCGTGCACCGCCTCCGCGGCGAGCTCGCCGCCCTCTGGCTGGCGGACGAATCCACCGCCGTGGACACCGTGAACCGGCTGCTGCGGGAGGCGGGCGCACTCCCCCAGCTGGTCAAGCACGATCAATGGGACTGGCACCTGCACGCCACCACCCCGGACGCGCCGCTGGCGGACCGGATGAGCACGGAGGCCGCGATGGCCCTTGCCGATGTCATCCGCGGCAAGGAAATGGACCGCATGCTGGTGTGCGCCGCGGAGGACTGCGACGCCGTCGTGCTGGACCTCAGCAGGAACCGCTCCAAGCGCTACTGCGACACCGGGAACTGCGCAAACCGTGCGCATGTGGCGGCCTATCGGGCCCGGAAAGCAGCGTCCTGAGCGCGCCACAAAGCGCATTCCCGCGACCCACGCTGGCGCTGCCCGCCGGACCGGATGAATTTCCCCATAGAATGGATTTATTAGCGCGGCCATCAGGCCGTCGACACCCAATCTAGGGACATCACTCCACATGGCACAGCGCCTACCGCTTCAAAAAATCACGGCAACACTGGGGATCACCGGAATTTTGGCAGTGGGGCTGGTCGCCTGCGGCGGTGGTGGCTCCTCGCCCGCCACCACCAGCTCGCCCGAGGCCTCAGGCCCTGCCACCGCCACCGCCAGCGCCACGCCCAGCGCGGCAGCGTCGTCCCCTACCGCGGCGGCAGCAGCCGCGACCGTGGACGGCTCGCTTACCGCCCCGGGGACCAAGCTCAAGGCCGGCGAATCCGCCGTCACCCACACCAATACGGGCAAGGACAAGGCGGACCCCAAATACGTGGAGGCTGTCTTCACCTCGACGCTGACGGATGTCGTCGCGGGAACCCCGGACGACTTCGCCAAGTTCAAGGACGCCGCGAAGTTCGCCGGGCAGACGCCCTATTTCGTCTCGGTCAGCCACCGGATGGACAGCCTCAGCAAACCATCCCTCGGCATCAGCGAGCCCAGGGTCACCGCCCAGCTCAAAGACGGCTCCGACGCGCAGTCACTCATCGTCTTCGGCGCCTTCGACCAGTGCAACAGCACCCGCTTCGCCACCTCAGGCACCGGGGATTCCCTGGCTCTGGTGGTCGGCAGCTCCATGGTGTCCTGCCAGGTGTTTCTGGCGCCGGCCGGCGATGAAGTCACGACCGTCGAGTACACCGATTCCAAGTACACCTACGCCAAGTACGGCGACAACCCCTACCTAAAGAATCCGATTTCCTGGACAAAGTAGGAAAAGCCACCGCGGCGCAAGGACCGGGCGCCGCGCGGGCAGGACGGCGTCCGCGGCCTTAGCGGACGTCGTCGCCCGACGCGCGGGGGCCGGCCTCCGGGGCGCCGGCGTCCGGCCGGGTCTGTCCCGGATGGCCGCCGTGCCCGGAGTTCCGGGAGCTCAGGTTGACGCCGGACCCCTTGCCGAGCTGTTCGTCGTTGGGCTTGTGGCCCATCGAAAGCATGGCGAGCACCACCAGGATCACAATGAAGGCGATGCCGGCGGCAGTGAAGGCCAGGTCAAAGCGCGGGGTCTTGGCGCTGCCGCCGGAAGCGAACATCAGGGTCGTGACGAAGGCCAGCACAGCCCAGAAGGCGGAGAACATGAGCGGTCCCTTGACCGAGGTGCGCAGCTTGCGCGGTTCTCCAGATTTCTGCTGTGCCAAGGTGCTTTCCTCCTGCAGCCGACGCCGCCAGGCGTGGCAGTTGTGATACCGCAATCGTTCTACGCAAGGTAGAACCTGTCGGTACTAGTTTACGGCCTCCGCGGAATCGGCCCGTGCATCGTGCCGCAGGGTCAGCCCGGCGAGCATCCAGAGCACGCCGCTGATGATCGCACCGCCGCCGGCGACACCGAGCAGGGCGTGCGGGCCAAGGTCAATGAAGAACGGCAGCAGGCCGGCGGTGCCCACCCCCACGACGCCGGAGGCGATCCAGTCGCGGGCCAGCGCGGAGCGGCCGCGGTTGGTGATACCGAGGTGGAGCTCTGCGGCACCGGCCAGGCCAAGGCCCAGGGCGGCCAGGATACCGAAGATCAGGTTGCCGGACATGAGCCCGACCGTAGCGCCGGTTCCGGTCAGTACGGCGCCGGCGGCTGACAGGGTCTTGCTGGACGCGGACCCGGCGCGGAGCCCGGTCTTGTTCACGCTCCAAAGCAGCACCAGACCCGTGGCGAGCAGGTAGAGCCCGCCGGCCCAGCCCATGCCGGTTGTGGAGGGCGCAGCCCAGAACACGGTCACGGCACCGAAGGCCAGCGCGACGGCGGCCCGGACCAGCACGGGTTTCCAGAGATCCGCCGCGGCGGGCAGGGCGGCGGAGGCGTCAGGGTCTGCGGGGAAAGTCACCCGCCCAGTTTAGTGCGAAGCCCGCACCCGCGCGCGCCAGGGGGCCGGGGCGGGGCCGGGGCCGAAAAGGCGGACGGGTTCAGTGTGCGCCGAGCACCATCCACCGGTCCGTCCGCGCGCGCAGGCCGAGTGTCACGGCCCTGGCGGCCATGTAGCCCAGCGAGAACGCCGCCCACAGCCAGAGCAGGCCCGCGCCGCCGTCGGCCCCGGACTGCCGGACGGCCAGGAGCAGCGGCAGATACACGGCAAGATTCACCACGCCGGCCAGCGCCAGGTACTTCGCATCCCCCGCCCCGATCAGCACGCCGTCGAGGACAAAAACATAGGCGGCGAGCGGCTGCCCGGCAGCGAGCACCCACAGCGCCAGCGTGAGCGCAGCCCGGACCTCGGCGTCGGACGTGAAGAGCAGGCCCGCCCACGGCGCCGCGACTGCCAGCAGGGCCCCGGTCAGTACCCCAAAACCGAGACCCCAGCGGACCATGGTTCCGGTGAGCTCGCGCGCCGCGGCAGGCCGGGATGCGCCGAGTTCCTTGCCGATCAGCGCCTGTGCGGCAATGGCCAGGGCGTCGAGGGCGAACGCCAGGAAGGTGAAGATCGTCATCGCGAGCTGATGGGCGGCCAGGTTGACCGGCCCCTGGGCCGTGACCACCACTACCGTGGCAAGGATGGCCATGCGCAGGCTGAGCGTCCGCAGCATCAGCCACGACCCCACTTTGGTCAGGGCCCGGATGCCGCGCCAATCGGGCAGCAGGGACACCCCGTGGTTGCGGGCATTGCGCTGGACCATGACCACGTAGACCAGGGCCATCGCCCATTGGGCGATGCTGGTGCCGATGGCCGAGCCGGCGACCGACCACTGCAGCCCGTAGACCAGGAAGAGGTTCAGCACGACATTCAGCGTGAAACCGGCCGCCGCGACGAGCAGCGGGGTGCGGGTGTCCTGCAGGCCCCGCAGCACGCCGGTGCCGGCAAAGATGAGCAGCATCGCGACAAGCCCGGGCATCGACCAGCGCAGGTAGTCCACGGCAAAGGCCCGCACTTCACCGCGGGCGCCCATCAGGTCCAGGAGCGGCTCGGCGGCGAGGAACCCGGCTGCGGCCAGGACGATTCCGAGCAGCAGGGCCAGCCAGACGCCGTCCCGCCCGGCGGCGAGGGCCCTGGGCAGTTGCCCGTTGCCGATCGCCCGCGCCACGGCCGGAGTGGTGGAGTAGGCCAGGAACACCATGAGGCCCACGACGGTATGCAGCACCGCGGATGCCAGTCCGACGCCGGCGAGCTGGGCCACGCCGAGGTGGCCGACGATAGCCGCATCCGCCAGCAGGAACAGCGGTTCGGCGATGAGCGCACCGAAGGCCGGGACCGCAAGGCGCAGAATTTCCCGCCGGCGGCCCGCCGCGGTCGGGAGGGCTGCGGGAGGCTGGGCGGAGGCTGGCACGGAACCACCCTAGCGGCACGGCCGGTGTCGCACAGCTTCGCATTAGTTGACTTTTCAACTACCCGCCGGAACACTAGAAGTTGAATCTTCAACTAAATTCAACGCGGCCCGCCCCCCGCGGTCCCTGCATCAGAACGGCATCCCATGAACCAGACCACACTCACCACCACGGCCCGCACCATCCTGCGCATTGTCACCGGGTTCCTCTTCGCCGCCCACGGCTGGCAGAAATTCAACGAGTTCACCATCGCAGGGACGCAGGCCGCCTTTGCGCAGATGGGCGTTCCGGCTGCCAGCCTCGTGGCTCCGGTCGTCGCCACGCTGGAACTTGCCGGCGGCATCGCCCTGGTCCTGGGTGTACTCACCCGCGTGTTCGCCGCCCTTCTCGCGGTCAATATGCTCGGCGCCCTGTTCCTGGTCCATGCCCCGGCGGGAATCTTTGCCGCCACCGGCGGCTACGAACTGGTGCTGATCCTGGCCGCCGCCGCTCTGGCGCTGGCCCTGGTCGGCGCCGGCAAGGTCTCCGTGGACAGGGCGATCTTCGGCCGCACCGGCTCCAGGCTCGGCGTCCTGGCCTAAGGAATGCCCTGCGCGAAGCAACGC
>DATITT010000288.1:0-1594 GCA_035467435.1 Arthrobacter sp.
GGCAATAATTCCGGTGAACATCAGTTGCCTCCTGCGGCGGTGTCCGCGACTGTGCGGAACGGGGTTAAATCGGCTGAAGTGCTGGTGGCGGCTGGCACGGGTGCCAGGGCGCTGGTTGTCAGGGCGGGGCGCAGGTGCAGCCGCAGGTCGCGGCCGAGCTGCTGGACCGCCCCGCCGGAGGCGGGATCCCATTCCCACCGCTGGGCGTCGGCCAGGGTGGTGATGCCGAGGTCCTCCAGGGCCGGGGTTCCGGAGCCGAGGAGCGTCGGGGCCAGGTAGACGATGAGTTCGTCCACGAGACCGGCGGCGAGGAAGGCACTCAGAATCCGGGAGCCGCCTTCCACCATGAGGTGGCGGACTCCGGCGGAGAACAGCTCATCCAGCGCTGCCCGCGGATTCCGCGTGGGCAGGTGGAGGACCTTGCCGTCGTCGCCGTTGATTGCGGCGCCCTCGGGAATTCCCCGGTAGCCCATCACGACCCGCAGCGGCTGGCGGCCGGCCGGTTCGCCGTCGGCACCGCGGGCGGTGAGACGCGGGTTGTCGACCAGCACCGTCTGGGTTCCGACCAGGATCGCGTCGATCCGGCCGCGCAGGGCGTGGTTGTCGGCGAGCGATTCCGGGCTGGAAATCCACTGGCTGGTGCCGTCGCTGGCTGCGATGCGGCTGTCGAGGGTCTGCGCGATGTGCAGGGTGACGAAGGGGCGCGTGGCGGCAACGGCGTCGAACCAGCGCCGGTTCAGCGCCAAGGCGGACTCGGCGCCGCGTCCGCAGCGGACGCGGACTCCCGCGGCGCGCAAGGTGGCCGCGCCGCCGGCGGCGGGGTCGTGCGGGTCGTCGATCGCGTAGACGACATCCGTGATGCCGGCCTCGATGATCGCCTGGGCGCAGGGCCCCGTGCGTCCGCAGTGGTTGCACGGCTCCAGCGTGACCACCATAGTGGTGCCGCTGAGGTCCAGGCCGGCGGCCTTTGCCTGGTCGATCGCGTCGGCTTCCGCGTGGGCGGTGCCGGCTCCGCGGTGGTAGCCCGTGACTATCGGGGTTCCGTCAGCGTTGATCACGACGGCGCCCACCAGCGGGTTCGCGCCCCGCGGCCCCTGCCGGGCGGCTGCGAGGGCGGCATCCATGGCGGCGACCTCGGCAGCGCTGAAACCAGCAACGGCCACGGCCGCGGCGCCGGCCGCGGTTCCGATTGTGGAGTGTTTGACGCTCATCACCCTGCCACCGGGCTTTCGAAGACCGGAGTGGTGGTGAAGAGCCATCGCAGAGAGTGCATGTGTGTCGTTCCTTCCCTCAAAAGCCGCGATGGCTCCGGGGGTATACGACAGCGAACTTCCGCGGCGCCACGAGGGCGCCGCAGTAAAAGCTGTACGTGCTTCTCTCATCCAGACTTTAACTGTCGGTACCGGAGTTCCACCGGTTCAACCGTTTGCCGGCGGCCTTCCCGAGGGAAGCGCCGGCTCGCGGGTCGCGGACTATAACCGCCGGTTCGGACTTACACCGACCCCGGAGCACGTATGTGTCTTGCTATTCTGGCACAACCGCCGGGTAGCTTTGGCTATTCCCGGCGGCACGATGTTACGGCTTGCGTCATTTT
>DATITT010000289.1:0-6032 GCA_035467435.1 Arthrobacter sp.
ATGAGGCTGCAGTTGGCCCCGCTGACGGCGGTCAGGTGGGTCATTCCGACGGACTTCATGGCCGTGTCAAGCTCCGCGTCCAGGGTGCTGGTGTCACCGGTGACCATGCCCGGCAGCAGTCCCCGGGCATCGCCGTCCAAGTGCCCGGCCGCGGCGGTGAAACCGTTGCGGAGACCGCTCGGGCCCCGCTGCCAGGTCCCGGCCGCCCCGAGCGTGAGCGGCGCGGAGCTGGCCGAGAGGACCGCCGCTTCCTGCTGGCCGGGCCCGGGCGGCTTGAGTCTGCCGGTCGTGCGGATCCGCTCACCGGGGGATGCATGCTCCCAGCCGGCGTCCCCCAGGACCAGCAGCCTGGCCTGTGCGTGTACCCGGTGCGAGCCGAAGGTCATGTCGATCAGGGTGGCGGGGACCGCCCACCGGTCAGCGAGTCCGGAACGCCCCGGCGTCCTGAGCCGCCGGGGCGCACCCGCTATCTCCACTTCCACGGCGACAGCTGTGTTCGCGGCGGCTGCGGCAGCCACGGCACCTTCGTGCCGCCGGGAGGAGTCGGCTGCGCCGTGCCCGCCCGCCGCGGCGGCGAGGAGCAGGGCCACGGCCATCGTCGCGTGGAAACTGCGCCGCGCCGGCGCGCCGGGCCGTCGTGCCCTGGCGGTGGGTGCAGCCCTGAGCAGCAGCACACCCGAGCCCACCACAAGGGTCAGGCAGAGGGCAGCCAGCGGCCCGGGGTGCAGCTGGTGTCCCGCAGCGGCCGTCGCCCACACGAGCACCGCCGCGGGGACCAGGCGCACATCGGTCCTGCGGAGGGTGTCCTCCCGGGCCGGGACGGCATGCCCGCGGACGGCGAACGACAGAAGCCGGCCACGGACCCCCAGGCAGCGGTGCCGGACCGCCTGCGGGTGCCCCACCCGGGCCTGCGCTGGCCCGGGGGTTTGCGGTTTCCCGGCGGGCCCGGGGGTTTGGTGGCCCCCGGGCGTCCGGCCGACGGCGGCATCAACGTACCTCTGCCAGCGACTGGTCCGTTCCACGTCCGGCACCGTTCTTACACCCGCACCAGGGGCAGCAGGGCCTCGAGCAGCTTGGGTCCGAACCCGTCCACGGCGTCCAGCTCCTCAACCCGCTGGAAGTCGCCGTGCTGCCTGCGCCAGTCAACAATCCGCTGCGCCAGCACCGGGCCCACCCTCGGAAGAGTAGCGAGCTCGTCGGCTCCGGCCGTGTTCAGGTTGATCTTTCCCCCTGCGGGAGAAGCGGAGCCGCCGGGGCTTCCACGGGCGCCCGCGTCACCCGTCGGGGCGGACGCGGCCGGTACGGTTTCGCCCTGTCTCGGCACCAGGACCTTCTGCCCGTCCTCGAGGACGGCCGCGAGATTGAGCTGGTCCGGGTCCGCGCCCGGGGCACCGCCTCCGGCCGCGGCAATGGCCTCGTGAAGTCGGCTGCCCCGCGGCAGCTCCACAATTCCGGCACGGACCACCGCGCCGGTAACATGCACGATGATGATTTCCGGGGTGTCCGCTCCGCCGCCACCGCCGCCGCCGCCGCCACCGCCGCCGCCGCCGCCGTCGCCGGGGGAATCGTCCGGGGCGGTTGACGGTCCGGCGTCAGGTTCCGGGTCCTGCAGCCCGCTGTCCGGCGTTGGGGTGGTGGAACTGAGCGGACTGACCTCCGTTGTGGCGTTCGCCGCCTGCCACCAGAACCAGCCAAGGAACGCCGTGGCCAGCAGGCACAGCACCGCCGCGGCACGGCGCCCGGTGCGCCACCTGAGGCGGGGGCTTCGGAGCGGCGAATCATCCGCGCGGGGGTCGTGCTGTCCCGCGGACGGGGACACAAACGGCGGCCCGTCGAGCAGGCCCGTCCCCTCGTCTTGCCGAACGTCCTGGCGAACGTCCTGCCGAACGTCCAGGCGAACGGCGGCCGCCAGCCTGCGGTCTGCGCGGCCCGGTTCGGTGCCGGGCGGGTCTCCCGGATTGTGGCGCGGCATGCGCCCATCGTATGAAGCGCCGGGCGGCCGGCTTAGGGCCGGCGGGACCTATGTGGATACCGGCAGGAACCCCCGGGCTTCCTGGCTGGTGGCCGGCACCGGGCTACGGCGCGGCGGGGGCGTCCCGGACGGCGGGGGTGCTGTTCTCCCCCACGATCACTGCCAGAACACCGAGGCCTGCATGGGCCGCCAGTACGGCCGGAAGCGCGCTGATCTGGACGGGAGCACAGCCGGGAACCTCTTCGGCCAGCTGCGACGCGAGCTGTTCCGCCTCGGCCGGGTTGCCGAAATGGTGGACGGCAAGCCGGGCCTGCCCGGGTGGCCGGGCCGCGGCGTCGGCCACGACGATCTCCTTGAGCCGCGCGATGGCCTTCGCCGCGGACCGCACCTTCTCCAGCGGAACGACTTTGCCGTCCTCCACCGCGAGGATGGGCTTGATCGAGAACACGGTTCCCCAGAGCGACGCCGCGGCGCCGATCCGTCCCCCGCGGCGCAGCTGTTCAAGGCTCGGCACGTAGAAGTACACCTTGGTGCGGGCCAGTTCGTGCTCGGCGGACTCGCGCACGGCTGCAGCACCCGCACCGCCCGCCGCCGCGGCAACGGCGCCCTGGACCCCCATCCCCTGCGCCATGCCGACGGTGCGCGAGTCCAGGACCTCCACCGGAATACCCACGCGGGCAGCGGCAAGCCGGGCGGAATCCACCGTGCCGGACAGCTCCCCGGAAATATGGAGCGACACGACGGACTCAAAGCCGCTGCCCAGGGCCGCCAGGTACGCCTGTTCAAACTGCCCGGGTGAAGGGCGCGAGGTCTTGACGGGCCTGCCGCTGGCAAGGGCCAGTGCGATCGTCTCGGCGATGTCGTCCTCGCCCTCGCCATAGATTTCCGCGCCCACCATCACCGGCATTGGGACGACCGTCAGCCTTCCGTCGGCGGAGACGGCACGGACCCAGTCAGCCGGCAGCGCCGCGGCGGAGTCCGTCACCACTGCTGTCCGCACGACGGCGGCGGGGCCGGTCCCGGGGCCTTCTGCGGACTGTTTGGCCTGCCGGAGCCCGCTGAGGCGCTCCTTCAGCCACGGCCACCCTGCGGGGTCGCGGTGGGGCACGAAGTACCTCCTGCTGTCTGCACTTGCTGACGGACTGGCGCTGATGGCCTGCCGCCGGTGGACACCGGCGGCAGGCTCCCGGTCAGGCCGGGACGATGTTGACCAGTTTAGGCGCCCGCACGATCACCGTGCGGATCCCGCGGCCGTCAAGGGCGCGCTGGACGTTTTCCGAGGCCAGGGCCAGTTCCCGCAGTTCGTCCTCACCGATCTCCGGCGAGACTTCCAGACGGTCCCGGAGCTTGCCCTGGACCTGGACGACGGCGGTCACCGTGTCCTGCACGAGGAGGGCCGGGTCGTGCGCCGGCCAGCCGGCGTTCGCCACCGAGGCGGGATGTCCCAGGACGTTCCAGAGATCCTCGGCCGTGTACGGCGCGAAGAGGCTCAGGATGACCGCAACGGTCTCGACGGCCTCACGGACCGCCGGATCGGCGCCGCCCGCTCCGCTGGCTGCGTCAATAGTTTTGCGGGTCGCGTTGACCAGTTCCATGAGCTTCGCCACCACCACGTTGAACTTGTTGGAGTCCAGCAGGGCTTCCGCGTCGGCGATCGTGCGGTGCGTGACGGCGCGCAGGGCCCGGTCGCCGGTGCCGTAGTCCACCCCGGGTGCGCTCGTGACGTCCTGGCCCAGGCGCCAGGCGCGGGCCAGGAATTTCGCGGAGCCCGACGGCGAAACATCGGCCCAGTCGACGTCGTCCTCCGGCGGGGAGGCGAAGATCATGGTGAGCCGGACGGCGTCGACGCCGTACTTGTCCAGCTGCTCACTCAGGTCAACGCCGTTGCCCAGGGACTTGCTCATGGCCTTGCCGCCGTTGAGCACCTGGCCCTGGTTCAGCAGCGCGCTGAACGGCTCGTCGGCCTCGATCATGCCCAGGTCGTGGATGACCTTGGTGAAGAACCGCGCGTAGAGCAGGTGCAGGATGGCGTGCTCCACGCCGCCCACATACTGGCCGACCGGCATCCAGTCGTTGATCTTCTGCGGATCGAACGGGCCGTCCGTGTACTGCGGCGAGACGAAGCGCAGGAAGTACCAGGAGGAATCCACGAACGTGTCCATGGTGTCGGTGTCCCGCTTGGCCGGGCCGTGGCAGCTGGGGCACTCGACGTTGACCCAGCTTTCGACGGCGGCCAGCGGCGACGTGCCCTTCGGGGACAGGTCCTCGCCGCGCAGGTCCGCCGGCAGGGTGACGGGCAGCTGGTCGTCCGGGACCGGGACTTCGCCGCAGGCGGGGCAGTGGATGATCGGGATCGGGGTGCCCCAGAAGCGCTGCCGGCTGAGCAGCCAGTCGCGCAGCCGGAAGTTCACGAATTTCTCGCCCGTGCCCTGCTGCTGCAGGATCTCAATGGCGGCCGGGATGGCTTCTGCCTTGGGCAGGCCGTCCAGGGCGCCGGAGTTGATCAGGGTTCCCTCGCCGGAGGTCGCGGTGCCGCTGACGGCGGGATCCTCCTCGCCGGTGTCCAGCACTGCCCGCACGGGCAGGTCGAAGGTCCGGGCGAAGTCGAGGTCGCGCTGGTCGTGGGCCGGGACGGCCATGATGGCGCCGGTGCCGTAGTCCGCCAGCACGTAGTCGGCCGCCCAGACGGGCAGCTTCTCGCCGTTGAGCGGGTTGATCGCGTAGCGGCCGGTGAAGACGCCGGTCTTCTCCCGCTCGGTGGACTGGCGTTCGATTTCGGAAAGCGCCTTGACCTGTTCGCGGTACGCGTCCAGGGCGGCGGCGTGTTCCTCGGTGACCAGTTCGACGGCGATCGGCGCGTCCGCGGCGACGACAAAGAAGGTCGCGCCGTACAGGGTGTCCGGGCGGGTGGTGAAGACCGCAACGTCCTTGCCGGGCTTGGCGCCGTCGGCTTCGATCACGAAGGTGACGTGCGCGCCCTCGGAGCGTCCGATCCAGTTCTTCTGCATGGCCAGGACACGTTCGGGCCAGTGCCCGCGCAGTTCGTCCATGTCATCGAGCAGCCGGTCGGCGTAGTCGGTGATCTTGAAGTACCACTGGTTCAGTGACTTCTTGGTGACCGGGGTGCCGCAGCGCTCGCAGGCACCGTTGACCACCTGTTCGTTGGCCAGCACAGTCTGGTCCTTGGGGCACCAGTTGACCGGGGAGTTCTTGCGGTAGGCCAGGCCGCGCTCGTGGAAGCGCTTGAACAGCCATTGCGTCCAGCGGTAGTACTCCGGGTCGGAGGTGTGGATCCGGCGGGACCAGTCGGCGGAGATGGCGTAGCGCTTGAACGACGCCGCCTGGGTGTCGATGTTGGCGTAGGTCCACTCGCTGGGGTGGGCATTGCGCTTGATGGCCGCGTTCTCGGCCGGCAGCCCGAAGGAATCCCAGCCGATCGGGTGCAGCACGTCGAAGCCCTGCTGGCGCAGGTAGCGCGCGACGACGTCGCCCATGGCGAATGCCTCGGCGTGGCCCATGTGGAGATCTCCGGAGGGGTACGGGAACATGTCCAGCACGTACCGCCGCTCCTTCGACCCGTCGTCAACGGGCGTAAAGACCTTGAGGTCTTCCCAGACCTGCGGCCACTTGGCTTCCATGGCCGCGAAGCTGTAGGCCCCCTCTTCAGGGGCCTCCGCTGCGGCTGCTGGTGTTCCGGTCTCTGTCTCCGGCTGAACGCTCACTGCTGGCCTCTTCTGTTCTGTCAAGCCTTATGTTCCGTCAAGTCTTGTACCGTCAATTCTCAGGCGAGGGCCGCATTCCGGCCCCGCCCGCTCCCCTGCCGCCCGCCCAAACGGGTCCAGACACACAAAAGCCCCTCGACACGGAGGGGCTGCCGCTCGGCAATCCGAGTTCTCGTCGGGATGCCGGGCGGCTAGCTAAGCAGGAGGATCGCACGCATAGCTCTACTTTAGCGCACACAAACTCCTGAACGGCCGAAAAGGGGCCGCTGACTCCCCGCCATGGTGTGGCGAGCGGGAGCCAGCGGCCCCTTGTCGAAGCGCGGAAGGTTACTTCACGT
>DATITT010000290.1:0-2571 GCA_035467435.1 Arthrobacter sp.
CCACCAGAAGTGCTCCACCAGCCAGCCGCCGAAGATCGGGCCCAGTGCGGCACCACCGGAGAAGCCGGCGGCCCAGATGGCCACGGCCAGCCGGCGCCGGTTGGGCTCGGGGAAGATGTTGCGGATCAGGGACAGGGTGGAGGGCATCAACATGGCGCCGAAGAACCCCAGCCCCGCACGCCCGGCAATCAGCCACTCGGCGCTGGGGGCGAAGGCCGTGACCGCCGAGACGGCAGCGAAGCCCGTGCTACCGATGAAGAGCAGCCGGCGGCGGCCGATCCGGTCACCGAGGCTGCCCATCGCCACGAGGAGACCGGCGAGGACCAGGGGATAGGAGTCGACAATCCAGAGCAGTTCCACGCCGGTGGCATCGAGGCTGCGCGCGATGGCCGGCAGCGCGAAGGTCAGGGCCGTGTTGTCGACGGCCACGAGCAGCACGGGAAACATCAGCAGTGCCAGCGCCAGCCAGTCGCGCCACGGCGCACGCGGCGCCTGCTTCGACGTCGTTCCGGCAGCGAAGGTGCCAACGGTGCCGGTGCCGGTGCTGCTGCGGATGTCGGATGCGTTGCTCATGACAATAACTGTACCGTCTGGACGGTATAGTTAAGAAACCGACCGCAAAGTCTCGGCCCCGCCACGGGGCATGATTGGAACCATGGCCAGAAAACCCGCCGCCCGCGAAGCCGTCCTTGACGCCTTCGAATCATTGCTCATCGAAGAGGGCGAACGCGCCGCGACGCTGGATGCCGTGGCCCGGCTGGCCGGCGTCTCCAAGGGTGGGCTGCTCTACCACTTCCCCAACAAGGAGGCGATGATCTCCGTCCTGCTGGAACGGCTGGACCGGCTGCTCGCCGAGGACCTCGCCGCCATGGCCGCCGCTCCGGAAGGCGCTGCGGCGTTCTTCATCAAGTCCTCCGTCTGGGCGGACACGCCGCTGGACCGGGTCTTCGTGGCCGCCACCCGGCTGGCTGAAGTGGCGCACCAGGAAACCCTGCGCCGGATTGCTGCGGTCCAGGCGAGCTGGCTGGAACTGCTGGCGGCCGACGTCGGCCCCGACATGGCCAAACCGGTCCTCTATATGGGGGACGGGCTGTACTTCAACGCCATGCTGGCGCGCGGCCCGGGCGGCCCCCTCCCGGAAGTCGGCCCCGACGTCGACAGCCTGCTCACCGCCCTCGAGCGGCTCCGCCGGTGACTGGGAAGCGGGCCGCCCCGCCCCGCCGCCGCCGAAATCGCCGGAGGCCTGCGAAGTCGCCGGAACGACGTCCCCCGCGACTCCGCAGCCTTCCCGCGATTTCGCGTCCACGGTCGGTGCGTGTGTGCTCGTAACTCGCGCGGGACCGGAGTCACTGGTTTGCGGACGCGGGCCGCGCGTAGGACAATGGGGGCTGTGACTGTTGTCACGCCAACTTAATATGCCTTTGATCTGCGGCGGGAGAGTTCTGCAAGTAGGTACAAGCAGGCGCCGTAGGAGCAAACCCTCCCCAGGAATCTCTCAGGCCCATGTACCGCCGCGGCAAGGCAACTCTGGAAAGTAGCAGGCTGTCTTTTGACATGCTGTGCTCACCGACGGTGCAAGCGGAGCCATGCGATAGCACGGCTGCGCGGAAACTCTCAGGTCCAATACAGAGTGGGGAGGAACCCGAATAAATGCGGCGTACCCTGCGCCGCCTTAGTTATGGAGTTCCTTGTGACTGTTACCTCAGCCTCCACTTCCTTCGTTGACCGGCACATCGGCGCCCGCCGCGAGGCCGACGTCGATGCCATGCTGAAGGCTGTCGGCTACGACACCGTCGATGCGCTCGTGGACACGGCCGTCCCGAAAGACATCCGGCAGGACTCCGCGCTGGCCCTCGGCCAGGCGCTCAGCGAAGTCGAGGTCCTCGCCGAGCTGCGCAAGCTGGCCGCGAAGAATAAAACCGCCGTCCAGATGATCGGGCAGGGCTACTACGACACCCTCACCCCGGCCGTGATCCGCCGCAACATCCTCGAGGCCCCGGCCTGGTACACGGCCTACACCCCGTACCAGCCGGAAATCTCCCAGGGCCGGCTCGAGGCGCTGCTGAACTTCCAGACCATGGTCCAGGACCTCGTGGGCCTGCCCATTGCCAATGCCTCGCTGCTGGACGAAGCCACCGCCGTCGCCGAGGCCGTGCTGATGATGCGCCGGGCCAACAAGAACAAGTCCGCCCACGACGGCAAGACCGTCCTCGACGCCGACTGCCTGCCGCAGACCATTGCGATCGTCAAGGGCCGCGCCGAGGCACTCGGCTTCGAGGTCGAGGTCGCCGACCTCTCCAAGGGGCTGCCCGACGGCGTCATCAACGGCGTTGTCCTGCAGCAGCCCGGCGCCTCCGGCCGCGTGTGGGACCACACCGCCGTGATCGCCGACGCCAAGGAACGCGGCGCCCTTGTTACGGTCGCCGCGGACCTCCTGTCGCTGACCCTCATCACCCCGCCCGGCGAGCAGGGCGCCGACATCGCCGTCGGCTCCGCGCAGCGTTTCGGCGTCCCACTGTTCTTCGGCGGCCCGCACGCCGCCTACATGGCCGTCCAGAAGGGCCTCGAACG
>DATITT010000291.1:0-2360 GCA_035467435.1 Arthrobacter sp.
CGGCTTCGTGGCCGTCTACAACTATCTGGGTTTCCGCCTCACCGGCGAGCCCTTCAGCCTTCCCGCCACCATCATCAGCCTGATTTTCCTGGCTTACCTCTCCGGAACGGTCTCGTCCCGCTGGGCCGGCGGACTGGCGGCGCGGTTCGGGCGGCGCACTGTGATGATCGCGGGGACGGCGCTGATGGTGGCGGGCCTGGCCCTGACGCTCACACCGCTGCTGCCGCTCATCATGGCGGGCCTGCTGCTGTTCACCGGCGGCTTTTTCGCGGCGCACAGCATCGGCGCCGGCTGGACCGGGGTGATCGCCACGACTGGCCGGGCCCAGGCGGCGTCGCTCTACAACCTCGCCTACTACCTCGGATCGAGCGTCATCGGCTGGGCCGGCGGGCTGGTCTTCCAGACGCTCGGCTGGACCGCGCTGGCCCTGACCGTGATCGGGCTGGCCTGCACGACGGCGGTGATCACCGCCGTCGTGCATCCCGCCCGGCCGGCACCGGCGGCCGGGGCTCCGGCCACGGGCGTCAGCGGGTAGCTTCGATGGCCTGCACGAGGTCGGCCACGACGTCGGACGGATCCTCCAGGCCCACCGACAGACGCAGCAGGCTGGCATGCGGCCTGGCGTCGGCGGCAACAGGCCGGTGGGTCAGCCCGGCAGGATGCTGGATCAGGGTGTCGATGCCGCCGAGCGATACCGCGTGCGTGATCATGCCGCCGGCGGACGGGATCCGTTCGGCGTGCTCGGCGCTGCCCACCTCGAAGGCGAGCAGCGAACCGGGACCGGACATCTGCGTCCCGATCAGCCCCTGCGGATCGCACTCGGGCAGTCCCGGGTAGAAGACGCGCCGGACGAGCCCGTGCCCGGCCAGGGCGGCGGCGACCTTCTGCGCGCCGGCCTGCTGCGCGCGCACCCGGACCGGGAGCGTGGCCAGGCCGCGGTGGAGCAGGTAGGCAGGCCAGGGCGTGAGGATGCCGCCGGTGACGGCCCGGATCTGGCGCAGCCTGGTGGTCCACTCGGGAGCCGCGGCCACCACGCCGCCCATGGCATCGCCGTGTCCGCCGAGGAACTTCGTGGCGCTGTGCAGGACCATCGCGGCGCCGTGTTTGAAAGGCTGCTGGAGAATCGGGCTGGCGAAGGTGTTGTCGACCAGGAGCGGGACGCCATCCGCCGCCGCGGCCACGCGGGCGATGTCGACGAGCTCCAGGCTCGGGTTGCCCGGCGTCTCGAGGATCACCAGGCCGGTCCCCGGGCGGAGCGCCGCGTGCACGCCCTCCGGGGTCGTGAACGTGACCTCGTTGCCAAGCACTCCCGAGGCCAGCAGGTAGTCACTGCCGCCGTACAGCGGCCGCACCGCGACCACGTGTTTCTTTCCGGAGGCGACGACGGCGAGCAGGACTGCGCTGAGCGCCGCCATGCCGGTGGCGAACGCCACGGCCTCCGGGGTGTCTTCGAGGACGGCGACACCCTCCTCGCACCGTGCCACAGGGGGATTCCAGAGCCGCTGGTAGACGGTGCTCTGGCCCTCGACATGGGTGCCGCCCGTGGCCATGTGCTCATAGGCGAGGCCGCCGTCGTGCACGGAGGGCAGGGGCGCCGTGGTGGACAAGTCGATGGGCACTGCGTGCACGCCCAGTTCAGTGAGGCCGTTGCGGCCGGCGTGGACGGCCAGCGAGTCTTGAGAAAGCACCTTGCTCCTTATGAATATTCACCGTTGAATTCCGCAAGTATCTGGCAATAATTCGGAGTTTTGTAGGGCCCGCGAATGGAAGTGTCGGAATGCGCCGTTTATGATGAACTGACAACCCATCAAGGAGGATCCGTGAGTAGCAGTGCGAAGAATCTTCGGCCGGGAGCGGGTGACGGCGAGCCGCTGGACGCCATCGACGAGCGCCTGCTCGCGGCACTCGTGGCCGACGCCCGCATCTCCAACAAGCAACTGGCAGAACTGGTCGGCATCGCGCCGTCCACGGCCCTGATGCGCACCCGGGCGCTGTCCGAGCGCGGGATCATCCAGGGCTTCGAGGCGAAGCTGAGCCTGTCCGCGATCGGCCGCTCCGTGCAGGCCCTTATCGCCGTCAGGCTCCGCGCCCACGACCGCGAACAGATCGACCGATTTACGGCCCGGGTTCCGAAGCTCCCTGCCGTGCTCTCGACCTTCCACACCTCGGGTTCGGTGGACTATCTGCTGCACATCGCCGTCGCCACCACCGAGGACCTCCGTGACTGGGTGCTGGACAATCTGGCCACCGACCCGGTGGTGGGTCATACCGAGACCACCCTTGTGTTCGACCACATCCAGGGCAACCAGGGCCCGCTGCCCGAGTAGGAGCGGCGCGGGCGCCGTTTCAGCCCCCGGGAC
>DATITT010000292.1:0-6496 GCA_035467435.1 Arthrobacter sp.
TGGAGGTGGCGAAGATGATCGGGATCATCCGGTAAGTGGCACCGTTGCCGAAGCCGCTGGCGGTGAAGAGCAGCAGGAACAGGCCAAGGAAGAGCCAGAAGTTCTTCAGCGGCAGGGTCCAGACCATGGTCAGGGTGATGACGGCCATCGCGGCGAAGGCTGCGACGGTCATCCGGGCGCCGCCCATGCGGTCCGCCATGCGTCCGCCGTAGGGGCGGGCCAGCGAGCCGACCAGCGGGCCCAGGAAGGCGAGGGACAGGGCCACGGTGCCGACGCCGATCGAGGAGAACGCCGGGAAGTAGTCCTTGATGAGCTTGGGGAACACCCCGGCGAAGCCGATGAATGAGCCGAAGGTGCCGATGTACAGCAGCGCCATGATCCACAGGTGCGGTTCCTTGAGCGCGGCGAGCGAGCCCGCGACGTCGCCCTTGGCGCTGGTGAGGTTGTCCATGTACTTCCAGGCGCCGAACGCGGCGATCAGGATGAAGGGGACCCACATCCAGCCGGCCATGGGCAGGTTCACGGTGCCGGCGGCCAGCAGGGTGATGGCAATCGGGACGGCAAGCTGTGCGACGGCGGCGCCGAGGTTTCCGCCGGCGGCGTTCAGTCCCAGCGCCCAGCCCTTCTCGCGGGCCGGGTAGAAGAAAGTGATGTTGGCCATCGAGCTGGCGAAGTTGCCGCCGCCGAAGCCGGCCAGCGCGGCCACGAACAGCATGGTGCCGAACGGGGTCTCCGGGTTGGAGACGCACAGGGCCAGGCCGATCGAGGGGATCAGCAGCAGCAGGGCCGAGACGATGGTCCAGTTGCGGCCGCCGAAGCGCGGGACCATAAAGGTGTACGGGATCCGGAGGGTGGCGCCGACCAGGCTGGGCATCGAGATCAGCCAAAAGATTTCCGAGGTGGTGAAGGTGAAGCCGGCCGCAGGCAGCTGGACCACCACGATCGACCAGAGCTGCCAGACGACGAAGCCGAGGAACTCCGCGAAGATCGACCAGTTCAGATTGCGGCGGGCAATGGTGCGTCCTTGGGACTCCCACTGTTCCTTGTCCTCGGCATCCCAGTTGGCAATCCACCGGCCGGGACGGTACTCAAGGGCGGAACCGCCGAGGGTGGTGCCGGCGTCGGGCGTGGTGGAAATGCCGGGGGAAATGCCGGTTGGGGCAGCTGCAGTGCGTTCAGCAGTCACGGGGACCTCCTTGGGGGATGTTGTCCCTCAAAAGTAGGGAAGCCGCGTTTCCGGGAGCCTCGCTGTTTGTTAACGTGCTGTGACGTTTGCCTATCGGTGCGTTTGTGGCGGGGTGAGGGGCTCCGTGGGCGTAGTGTGATGACCACCACGTGAGACGAAATCAAACGTCCAAATAGTGGACCGCTTGTCCAATGAATGGACTGCGGGAACTATTATGTAAGCCTACTTATCCCCCTCCGGACGGTTTTTCTACAGACGCGGTCCGGTCTTTCTGAAAGCGCTACTACATGTCATCCACTGCCACTACCGCAGAGCAGGGGTCCGCCCAGCCGGTGAACTCGCGCGGCCGCGTCATCGTCGCCAGCCTGGTCGGCACCACCGTTGAGTTCTACGACTTCTACGTGTACGCCACCGCCGCTGTGCTCGTCTTCCCGAAACTGTTCTTCCCGAACCAGGACGAGACCACCCAGCTGCTGGCATCCTTCGCCGTGTTTGGCGTCGCGTTCATCGCCCGTCCGCTCGGGTCCATCATTTTCGGCCACTTTGGTGACAAGTTCGGCCGCAAGGGCACCCTCGTGGCGTCGCTGCTGACCATGGGTATTGCCACCTTCCTCATCGGCTGCCTCCCGACGGCGCTCGTCCCGGGCTGGGAGTTCTGGGCACCGGCGCTGCTGGTCGTTATGCGCTTCGCCCAGGGCCTTGCCCTCGGCGGCGAATGGAGCGGTGCCGCCCTGCTGGCCACCGAGAATGCCCCGGCGAACAAGCGTGCCATCTACGGCACGTTCCCGCAGCTGGGTGCGCCGATCGGCTTCATCATCGCCAACGTGATCTTCCTGGTCTTCAGCTACGCCCTGACGCCGGTGGCGTTCATGGAATGGGGCTGGCGTGTGCCGTTCCTGCTCAGTGCCGTGATGGTCATCATCGGCCTCTACGTCCGGCTCAAGCTGATCGAGACCCCGGCCTTCACCAAGGTCCTGGAGTCCAACGAGGTCGCCAAGCTGCCGCTGGCCCGGGTCTTCAACTCCAGCTGGCGCCAGCTGATCCTGGGCACGTTCATCATGCTCGCCACCTACGTGCTGTTCTACCTGATGACCACGTTCACGCTGACCTACGGCACCCGGGCCTCCAACCTGGACGCCGCGAAGGCTGCAGCGGAGAAGGCCGGCAAGCCGATGACCGAGGCCGCGGCCGCCGCGTTCGTCCCCGGCCTGGGCTACACCCGCAACGACTTCCTCTGGATGCTGATTGCCGGCGTCGTGTTCTTCGGTATCTTCACCCTGGTCTCCGGGCCGCTGGCTGAGAAGTACGGCCGCCGCAAGATGCTGATCGTGGTGACCCTCGGCATCTTCGGCTTCGGGCTGCTCTTCGTTCCGCTGTTCAGCGCCGGTTTCGTCGGCACGATGTCCCTGCTGATCATCGGCTTCTCCCTGATGGGGCTGACCTTCGGGCCCATGGGTGCGCTGCTGCCCGAGCTGTTCCCGACGAACGTCCGGTACACCGGCTCCGCCATCAGCTACAACGTCTCCAGCATCCTCGGAGCGGCCGTGGCCCCGTTCATCGCCGTCTGGCTCTGGGAAATGGGCAAGGGCAGCCCCGCGCTGGTCGGCGTCTACCTCGCCTCCATGGCCGTGCTGACACTGATCGCCCTGTTCGTCAGCAAGGAAACCCGCGACCTGGAGTACACCAACAACGTCGCCTGACGCGTGGTCCCCGGCCGGGGCTGACGCTCCAGCCCGGTTACTGACGGAAATGCCCGGTGTGTTCACTGAACACACCGGGCATTTCCGTCAGCGGGTGGAAGCCGGGAAGGCAACCGGGCAGGAGCGCCGGAACGCCCGGCGGCAGGCCGGGTTTAGCGCGCGTACTGTTCCACGAAGTTCCGCAGGATCTTCATCGATTCCGTGGCCGTGAACCGCCGGGCGTCGTCCATCAGCCTTTCGGCTGCTTCCGGCGGGAAGTAGCCGGCATGGCGGTAGATGTCGATCCGGGTGACCAACCCCTGCGCGTCGAGCTCGGGGTGGAACTGGGTGGCGTACAGGTTGGTCTTGATCCGGAACATGTGCACCGGGCAGGCAGCGGAGCTGGCCAGGAGCACCGCGTGCGGGGGGAGCAGGGTGCAGGCTTCCTTGTGGCCGGTGAAGGCTGTAAAGCTCTCCGGCAGCCCCCGGAGCAGGGGATCCACCAATCCTTCTTCCGTCAGCGTGATGGTCACACCGCCCAGTCCTTCGCCGTAGGTCCGGTCGATCACGGCGCCCTGGTGCCGGCCCAGCGTGCCGACCCCGTAGCAGGCGCCGAAGAAGGGGAAGTCCTCAGGCACGATCCGGTCGAGCAGCGCCGCGAGCTCATGCTCCACCCGGTGCTGGACGTCGCTTTTCTGCTCGGCGGGGTCGCTGGACGTGAACGGGCTCCCGCCCACAATCACACCGGAGTACTCGGAGAGGTCCAGCCGGGGCAGCGGAGCGGCTTCCATCCGAATCCGCCTCAGCTGCGAAGGTTCGAGCCCGCCGTAGCGCAGGTAGGCTTCGTATTCGTCCTCGGCGGCGGCGTCCTCGGCCCGGGAGGCGAGGAGCAGAAATGGCTTCACAGACCAAGTCTGCACGGGCAGGGCACGGAGGCGCCAGAGGCGCGCCCGTGTCCCGCCGCACGAGCAGCTATTCGGCGGCCTCGTCCTCGATCAGCGCGATGATGGCGCCTGCGGAGACGGTCTCGCCGGCCAGAGCGGACAGTCCGATCACGATTCCGGCGCGGTGCGCGGTGAGGGGCTGCTCCATCTTCATCGCTTCGAGCACCACCACGAGGTCGCCTTCGGCAACGAGGGCACCCTCGACGACGGCCACCTTCACGATGGTTCCCTGCATCGGGGAGGTCAGGGCGTTGCCGCTGGCTGCCGCTGCGGCGGCGCCGCCCCGGGACCGCTTCTTGGCCTTTGCCGGCTTGACGGCGCCCGCACCGCTTCCGGTGCCCAGCGACGCCGGGAGGACGACCTCTAGGCGCTTGCCGCCGACCTCGACGACGACGCGCTGGCGTTCGCCGGCGTCGGGCGTATCAGCCTCGGTGCCGGTCGGCGTCCAGGCGGGGATGTCGTTGACGAAGGCCGTCTCGATCCAGCGGGTGTGGACCTTGAACGGGCCCTCGGCGGGGGCGAAATCGGGGTTGGTGACGACGGCGAGGTCGAACGGGATGACGGTGGGGATGCCCTCCACCACCATCTCCTCGAGGGCGCGGCGGGCGCGCTGCAGGGCCTGCGGGCGGGTGGCGCCGGTGACGATCAGCTTGGAGAGCATCGAGTCGAAGTTGCCGCTGATGACGTCGCCCTGCTCCACGCCGGAGTCGATCCGGACGCCGGGGCCGGATGGGTTCTTCAACAGGGTGATGGTGCCCGGGGCGGGCATGAAGTTCCGGCCCGGGTCCTCGCCGGTGATGCGGAATTCGATCGAGTGGCCGCGGACTTCCGGGTCCCCGTAGCCGAGTTCCTCGCCGCGGGCCAGCCGGAACTGCTCGCGGACGAGGTCGATTCCGGTGACTTCCTCGGAGACGCAGTGCTCCACCTGGAGTCGGGTGTTGACCTCGAGGAAGGAGATGATGCCGTCCTGGCCCACGAGGAACTCGCAGGTGCCGGCGCCGAGGTAACCGGCTTCCTTCAGGATGGCCTTGGAGGATTCGTAAAGCCGGCGGTTCTGCTCCTCGGTGAGGAACGGGGCCGGTGCTTCTTCGACGAGCTTCTGGTTGCGGCGCTGCAGCGAGCAGTCGCGGGTGGAGACCACCACGACGTTGCCGTAGGCGTCGGCGAGGCACTGGGTCTCGACGTGGCGCGGGGCGTCCAGGAAGCGCTCGATGAAGCACTCGCCGCGGCCGAAGGCGGCGACGGCTTCGCGGACGGCGGATTCGAACAGTTCGGGGATTTCCTCGCGGGTGCGGGCCACCTTGATGCCGCGTCCGCCGCCGCCGAAGGCTGCCTTGATGGCGACCGGCAGGCCGAACTTGTCCACGAACTCGAGGATTTCCTCGGCGGACTCCACCGGGTCGGCGGTGCCGGGAACCTGCGGGGCGCCGACCTTTTCGGCGATGTGGCGTGCCTGGACCTTGTCGCCCAGGGCGGAGATCGCGGCGGGGGAGGGCCCGATCCAGGTGATGCCGGCGTCGATCACCTTGGCGGCGAACTCGGCGTTCTCGGCCAGGAAGCCGTAGCCGGGGTGGATGGCATCGGCGCCGGAGCGGTGGGCCACCTCGATGAGCTTGTCTATCACGAGGTAGGACTCGGCAGCGGTGTTGCCGCCCAGGGCGTAGGCCTCGTCTGCGAGCTTGACGTGCAGGGCGTCGCGGTCCGGATCCGCGTAGACCGCCACGGAGGAGATGCCTTCATCGCGTGCGGCACGGATGATGCGCACAGCGATTTCGCCACGGTTGGCGATCAGCACCTTGCTCAGCGGATGGGTGACTGCGGCGGTGCCCTCTGGGGCTGATCGCTGCACGGGATTTGCGGACTGCTCCGAATTTGCTGACAAGGCGTCTCCTTCTTTCCTTCAGGGAGCCTAGCGCGGTTTTGAGGGTTCCGCTGATATTACTTGCGGATTCCGCGGGTAAAGTGCCCCAGCTTTGTAGGGTTGCTACAAAGGTCTGCGAATTAGCTCACTCGGCCCGGAGCAGGGCGGGATCCGCGGCGCCGGTGGTCCACAGTTCAGTGATGCCCACCTGCGCCTGGCCCAGCAGCCCGCGGAGGGTGGAAATCGACAGCCCGACGACGGCGTGCGGGTCGCCGTCGACCTTGCGGATGAAGGCCCCGCCGTAGCCGTCGATCGTGAAGGAGCCGGCGCACTGCAGCGGCTCACCGGTGGCGATGTAGGCGTCGATTTCCTCAGTGCTCATCTCCATGAAGTGGACCTCGGCGGAGGTGACGTGGCCGAGGGTCGCGCCGGAGCCGGCCGCCCCGGATTCATCGGAGTCCTCGGTGTCCCGGCAGTCGACGAGCCAGTGGCCGGTGTGCAGCACGCCCTTGCTGCCGCTCATCCGGAGCATCCGTTCCTTGGCGACCTCGGCCGTGTACGGCTTGCCGTGCGCCTCGCCGTCGAACTCGAAGACCGAGTCGCAGCCGATCACCAGCGCGCCGTCGGCTTCGGGCAGGGAGGCGACGGCCTCGGCCTTGGCCCGGGCCAGCAGCAGGGCGGTGTCGTGCGGGTCGGTGACGCCGTAGCGGGCCTGGACGGCGTCCTCGTCGACATCCGAAACGAGGATCTCGTGCCGGATGCCGGCGTCGGTGAGCAGCTTGGTGCGGGCGGGGGACTGGGAGGCAAGAATGAGGCGGGTCACCGC
>DATITT010000293.1:0-4980 GCA_035467435.1 Arthrobacter sp.
TTAGGTACCGGTGATACCCCTCCCCGGTGCCACGAGCCGTCCACGGTGGGCCAGTCAGGTCAATGCATCCTTAGCGTCACCCGGACAGCAGCGCTGGCAGGTGGCGCTGGTTCCGCAAGGCTTCCGTTAGGGTGTCAAATATGGGTCTGGCAGCCGTGCGAAACGTAAAGACAGCAGCCTTGCCGCTCTTTGTCCGGGCTGTTTTCACCGGCGGCCTCCTGGGCGCGTGCACCAGTGCGGGAATTTCAGGGTTTTCCATCGCTCAGGCGGCACTGTATCCGGAGCAGTTTGGACCGTGGGGCATGAACAGTGGACAGTTTCTCTTCATGGCCGTGCTTGGGCTCATGGTCGGAGCCGTTGCCGGCCTGACCACGTGTGCCGGTTCTGTAGCGGCGCTTTGGGTTGAAGCCGCCGCGTCCTCATCAGATATCCTGCCGCGCACGCTCACGGCCGGATTGGGAGCAGGTGTGATGACGGGCGTTTACACCGTCATCGTGTTCCAGGTCCTCGGAGCGGCCGGTTTGGCCCTGGCGGGATTCGGAGCCGGCTTCGCCGCAGCCTCCGGGTTGCTGGCAGCTTTTTTCACTCGACGGCTGGTTCGCCGATACTCCACCGGCCGGATGTAGCCCCGCCGAATGTTCGCCTGGGGTCTGGGCCGGATCCAGGCAAGTCTCGTTTCCCGGATCCCAAGCACGCCAGGAGCCGTGTTTGGGGGGCGCGAAAGCAGCCCTCAAAGCGCCACTCCCCCAGGCCTCAATCCCCGGGCGTCAATTAGGCCTGGCTGACGGACCAGGACCGCCCTGTCCGTGGGGTGTGGACGATCCCCCTGCGCCGCCGCCGACAATCGTCGGCTGTTCGGTCCTACTCGGCGGACGGCCGCTGTCGTTGCCGTTTCGTGGCCGACCGCTGTTCCTTGGCGGCGAGGCGCCGACGGTTCGAACCCCTGGTGGGTTTGGTCGCGCGGCGGCGTGCACCTTCGGGAGCAAGACCCTCTGCCACGAGGCCGGCGAGCTTCGCCAGGGCGATCTCGCGATTACGCAGCTGAGAGCGCCGCTCGGAGGCGGTCACGGTGATCACCCCGGCGGTGAGTCGTCGGCCGAGACGCGCGACCAGCAGCAGCCGCTGGTCATCCGACAGCGCCGCCGAGCCGGCGACGTTCCACGAGAGCTCGACGCGGCTGTCCGAGGTGTTGACGTGTTGACCGCCGGGCCCGGACGAACGCGAGAACCGCCAGCCCAGTTCCGACGACGGAATCGTGAGCGCGGGAAACACCTCCAGATCCATGCAACCAGCGTTGCACATCATGGGCGCGATCGAAGACCATATCCCCTGCGCAAAGTTCGGCCGACCAACCAGTGGACCCAGTTCGAGGAATTTCCCCACTTCATGGGCGGGGAGGGCGCCACCAACGCAGGCTCGGTGACGTTCGAAGGCCTTGACGGCGGTCAGACCTCCGTGCAGCTGTCACTTGAATATGAACCCGAAGGCATCGTGGAAAAGGTCGGCGACAAGCTCAACATGGTCGACAAGCAGGCCGAGAGCGACCTCAACCGCTTCAAGACCTTCATCGAAGATGAGGGCTATGCAACTGGTGCTTGGCGGGGAACCGTCAGCGAAGGCGCCTCTGCGGGCGCGCCTGGCATTGAAACGGTGACACCCACCGGTATCCCGGGCAGCGTATTTCCTGGTAAGGGCACCACCCCGGACGCGACCCGTTCCGCGAACGAGCCCGTTGCCAGGTCCGCCGCGAAGCCCTTCGACCAGACCAATGGGCTCGTTGATACCGACGGCGAATCCGTCGGGACAGCGGTGAGCGACACCTCAAGCCCGGGCGAGCGCGAGCGGGGCCCGGGAGACCGACCAGGCCCTGTGCCACCGATCGGCGGCGGCCTGGGACAGCACTAGACTCAGCCTGAACGTCCGGCCGGGCCGCTGAACGGTTGGGCCGGACGCCTGGCCATCTCCCGGCCGGCGACCGACGGCGGAAGGCTCCGCCGTCGGGACGGTCCTGCTCGCCTTGGCTCGGCGGTGGGCCCCCGCGGATCCGACTCCCCGAAGCCCGGCTACGGCGTCTTCAGTCCTTCGTGACAGCGCGGGCGGCGGCCTCGGGCACCGGTTCGTGCCGCAGGTAGCTCCGGCTGAAACGGCCGCTCCCCGACGTCAGGGCACGCAGCTCGATCACGTACCGCAGAAGCTCCTGGTCCGGCACTTCGGCGGTGATTTCAGTCAGGGCTCCCCCGGTCGACGTCGTTCCGGTCAGACGGGCCCGACGCGATGACAGATCACTCATCACCGCGCCCACGTGCTCATCCGAGACGCTGATGGTGACGGCCGAGACGGGTTCCAGCAGTTGGACGCGCCCGGCGGCGGCGGCCTCCCGCAAGGCCAATGCGCCCGCGGCCTGAAAGGCGGCGTCCGAAGAATCCACACTGTGGGCCTTGCCGCCGAGCAGGGTCACCCGGACGTCCACCACCGGGAAACCGGCCGAGACGCCTTTCTGCATCTGCGCCCGCACGCCCTTCTCCACCGAGGTGATGAAGGGTCCCGGTATGACCCCTCCCACGGTATTGTCGATGAATTCAAAGCCCGCTCCGCGGTCCCGCGGTTCCACCTCGATGTCGCAAACGGCGTATTGGCCGTGGCCCCCCGACTGCTTAACGTGTCGGCCGTGACCCGCCGCCGGCCCGGCAAACGTCTCCCGCAGCGGGGTGACCACGTCGACCGTGTGCAGGTTGACGCTCTGCTCGCGCAGCCTGCCCAGGACAACGTCCGCGTGCGCGTCGCCCATGCACCAGAGGATGAGTTGGTGCGTCTCGGCGTTCCGATCCACCCGGAGCGCCGGGTCCCCGGCCGCGACTTTGCCCAGGCTCCGGGCCAGGGCATCCTCATCGCCATGGGAGGCCGGCTCGACGGCAACAGGCAGCAGCGGGTCCGGCATCTCCCAGGGCTGGATCAGCAACGGCAGTTCCTTGGCCGACACCGTGTCACCGGTCTCAGCTGGACCCAGCTTGGTGAGGGCGCAGATGTCCCCCGCCACGCTGTACGGCACCGGCCGCAAGCTGGATCCCAGCGGAGAATACACGTGGGCGACACGCTCGTCACTGTCGTGGTCGGCGTGGCCGCGGTCCGCCAGGCCGCGCCCGGCCACATGGACAACCGTGTCCTCGCGCAGTGTGCCGGAAAAGAGGCGGACCAGGCAGACGCGGCCCAGGAACGGGTCGATCATGGTGCGCACCACTTCGCCCAGCAGCGGCCCCGCAGGGTCGCAGTCCAACGGCGCGGCCGGTGTGCCATCAAGGTGGGACACCGCAGGCCGCTCACGTTCGGCAGGCGGGGGGAAGGCCCGTGCCACGACCTCCAGCAGTTCCGCCAGCCCGACGCCGGTCTCCGCGGACGTCGCGATCACCGGGTGGAAGGAACCCCGCGCGACTGCCGTCTCCAGGTCGCTGATGAGGACCTCAAATGGAATCTCCTCGCCGCCGAGGTACCGGTCCATCAACGACTCATCCTCGCTTTCGGCGATGATCCCCTCGATGAGCGCGCCCCGCGCCGCCGCAGAGGCGGCGCGGCCGTCGTCGGCCGTCCGGGACACCGGCAGCGCATCATCCGCCGGCTGTCCCGACACAGTGTCCGAGAGCAGGCCCAGCAGTCCGGTGACTTCCGCCCCGTTGCGGACCGGCAGGTAGAGCGGCAGCACCGTGTCACCGAAAGCCCGCTGGCATCTCTCAAGCGCCGCGTCGAAGTCCGCCCGGGGGTGGTCCAGCCGGCTGATCACCACCGCCCGGGGTACCCCAACACGCTGGCATTCTCCCCACAGCGCCGCGGTGGCAACATCGATATCGTCAACAGCCGAGACGACGAACAGCGCCGCGTCCGCCGCGCGCAGCCCGGCACGCAGTTCGCCGACGAAGTCCGGGTAGCCAGGGGTATCGAGGAGGTTCACTTTGACACCGCCGACCATCACGGGCACCACAGAGAGGGCGACGGAGCGCTGCTGGTGGACCGCGGCAGGCTCCGAGTCACTCACGGTGGTGCCTTCGGTGATCGAGCCTTTCCGCGAAATCACACCCGTTACGGCCAGCAGTGCCTCGGCCAGCATCGTCTTCCCGGCGCCTGAACGGCCAACCAGCGCCACGTTCCGGATCAGCGCCGGCTGGGCGGGCGGCCGGACATCGGAGGCGTCGGCCCGCCGGAGCTCGGACGAGCCCCGGGCGGCGGCCCTCGCAGGGACCTTGGCGTCTTTGGCAGGCATGGGAACCTCCTGGCTTGCATCCGTCGGGCGGCCGGACCGCCAGCCTCCGTGCAGCGTTCGGCTGCCTATATGGATTGGACACCCTGGGAGGAACTGACGGCAAGACGCAACGGCCAACGCCGCCGCAGCGCCGCGGCTGTCCGGCTACGCTGGGACCATGCCTTCCGCAACGCCTCCGCTCCCCCGCCCTGCCGCCGACCCCTCCGCTGCCGGAATGTCGGCGCGGCGGACGGCAGTGCTGGCCGGCTGCGCCGACGCCGCACTGATTCTCGTCTTCGCAGCCATCGGGCGGGACGCCCATCAGCGCGGGGATGTCCTGGTCGGAGTGTTTTCCACCGCGTGGCCCTTCCTCGTCGGCGCGGCGCTGTCCTGGCTGGCGCTGCGGGTGTGGCGCGCGCCGCTGGCCCTCTGGCCGGCCGGCGTCGGCGTCTGGCTGGGCGCGGTCACTATTGGCATGCTCCTGCGGGCCGCCACCGGGCAGACAGTGGTCCTGCCGTTCGTCGTCGTGGCACTGCTCAGCCTGGGACTGCTGCTGCTCGGATACCGCCTCCTGGCCGCCGGCGTCCGGCGGCTCACCACACGCCGCGGCGGGGCGTGATGGACTAGGCTTGCAAGGACATGGCCGAGGCCCGGAGGTGTACCGTCCGGGCGCCTTCACTTGGCCGGCAACGGCGCAACAGATCCGGAAAGGCTCACACGTGGTCACCGCTTTCGTCCTGATAAAGACA
>DATITT010000294.1:0-8417 GCA_035467435.1 Arthrobacter sp.
GATGGCGCGGACAACGGTGAAGACGTCGACTTCGAGGACCTCGGCGGACGCTAGCCGGGCCGCGGAGCGTTCACCGGGAACGTAATTCTGGCACTCGCCTTGACCGAGTGCTAACTCCTTACATAGAGTCGTCATTAGCACTCTCCCCAGGAGGGGGCTAACACCAGAAGCTCTACAGGCAGGCTGCTGCCGGCACCGCGACGACGGTCTGTACGCCTTGGCACCACAGCTTTTAAGTCCACGAATTTGCTGACGAAAAGGAGAGGTCATTGTCGGTCTCTATTAAGCCTCTTGAGGATCGTATTGTTGTCCGCCCGCTCGAAGCCGAGCAGACCACGGCTTCCGGCCTGGTCATCCCGGACTCCGCGCAGGAAAAGCCGCAGGAAGGCGAAGTTGTCGCAGTAGGCCCCGGCCGCTTTGACGACAACGGCAACCGTGTTCCGATCGACGTCACCATCGGCGACGTCGTGATCTACTCCAAGTACGGCGGAACTGAAGTCAAGACCGGCGGCACCGAGTACCTCGTGCTGTCCGCCCGCGACGTCCTGGCGATCGTCGTAAAGTAACTCTCTTGGACCCCGCGCCGCCGATCCTTCTTTGACGGGTCAGTTGCGCGGGGTTCTGTCTTGAAAGGACAAAACCATGGCAAAGCAGCTTGCGTTTAACGACGCTGCCCGCCGGTCGCTTGAAGCCGGCATCGATAAGCTCGCCAACACGGTCAAGGTGACGCTTGGCCCGCGCGGCCGCAACGTCGTGCTGGACAAGAAGTGGGGCGCCCCCACAATCACCAACGATGGTGTCACCATCGCCCGTGAAGTCGAGCTGGACGACCCGTATGAAAACCTTGGCGCGCAGCTTGCCAAGGAGGTCGCCACCAAGACCAACGATGTTGCCGGTGACGGCACCACCACCGCCACGGTGCTGGCACAGGCCCTCGTCAAGGAAGGCCTCCGCAACGTTGCGGCAGGCGCCGCCCCGGGCCAGATCAAGCGCGGCATCGAGGTCTCGGTTGAGGCCATCGCCGCCCGCCTGCTCGAAAACGCCCGCCCGGTCGAAGGCACCCAGGTCGCCAACGTCGCCTCCATCTCCGCCCAGAGCGACGAGATCGGCGAGCTGCTGGCCGAGGCATTCGACAAGGTCGGCAAGGATGGTGTGATCACCATCGAGGAATCCTCCACCACGCAGACCGAACTGGTCCTCACCGAGGGCATGCAGTTCGACAAGGGCTACCTGTCCCCGTACTTCGTCACCGACACGGAACGCCAGGAAGCTGTCCTCGAAGACGCCCTGATCCTGATCAACCAGGGCAAGATCTCCTCGGTCCAGGACTTCCTGCCGCTGCTGGAAAAGGCGCTGCAGAGCTCCAAGCCGCTCTTCATCATCGCCGAGGACGTCGACGGCGAGGCACTCTCCACGCTGATCGTCAACCGCATCCGCGGCACCCTGAACGTCGTTGCCGTCAAGGCACCGGGCTTCGGTGACCGCCGCAAGGCCATGCTGCAGGACATCGCCACCCTCACGGGCGCACAGGTTGTCTCGCCGGAACTGGGCCTCAGCCTGGACACGGTAGGCCTTGAGGTGCTGGGCACCGCCCGGCGCATCACCGTCACCAAGGACAACACCACCATCGTTGACGGCGCCGGTTCGGCCGAGGACGTCGCAGCCCGGGTTTCCCAGCTGCGCGCCGAGCTGACCCGCACGGACTCCGACTGGGACAAGGAAAAGCTGCAGGAACGCCTGGCCAAGCTGGCCGGCGGCATCGGCGTGATCAAGGTCGGCGCTGCCACCGAGGTTGAGCTCAAGGAAAAGAAGCACCGCATCGAGGACGCCGTGTCCTCGACCCGCGCTGCCCTGGAAGAAGGCATCGTCGCCGGCGGCGGCGCCGCCCTCATCCACGCCCTCAAGGCGCTCGACGAGGACCCGGCCGTCCAGGCCCTCGAGGGCGACGCGGCAGCTGCTGTCGGCATCGTCCGCCGGGCACTGACCCAGCCGCTGCGCTGGATCGCCCAGAACGCCGGCTTCGACGGCTACGTCGTCGTCGCCAAGGTCGCCGAATCCGCCAACAACCAGGGCTTCAACGCCAAGACCGGCGAATACGAAGACCTGATCGCTGCCGGCGTCATCGACCCCGTGAAGGTGACGCGTGCGGCCCTCCGCAACGCGGCGTCCATCGCGGCACTGGTGCTCACCACGGAAACCCTCGTGGTCGAGAAGCCTGCCGAGGAAGACCAGCACGCAGGACACCAGCACTAGCATCAAGCCACAGCAGTAAAGGCCGGTCCGGCATCAGCCGGGCCGGCCTTTTCTGTGTCCTCTGCAGGTTGGTGTGGACAGGTTCCGGCCGGGACGGGCAGACTGGCTGGCAAGGACGCACAGGAACGCCGCGACCGGAGAGGATTCGATGGAGCACCTCAGCCGCTTCGCCCGCGAGTTCGCCAAGGCGCTGAGGAACCTGTTGCCGATCGTCGTTGTCGTCGTCGCATTCCAGCTGCTCGTCTTCCGCAGCATGCCGGATGATCCCCTGGAGAAGGCGGCCGGCCTCCTCATTGTGGCGGCAGGCATCTCGTTGTTCCTCCACGGACTGGATCTGAGTGTCTTCCCGGTGGGCAAGAACCTGGCCAACCAGTTCGTCCGGCGCGGTGCCCTCGGGCTGTTGCTGCCCTTCGGATTTGCCATCGGCTTCGCGGCCTCGGTGGCCGAGCCCGCCGTGATCGCGGTCGCCGAGCAGGCACAGATCGTCAGTGACGGCCGGATCAGCGGCCTGGTCCTGCGTTTCGTCATCGCCATCTCCGTGGGCCTGGTCATGGTGGTGGGCATCCTGCGCGTCCTGCGGGGCTGGGCGGTCCACAGGCTGCTGATCGGTGGCTACGCCCTCGTGCTGGGAATGACCTACATCGCGCCGCCAGAGATCATCGGGCTCGCCTACGACTCCGGGGGTGTCACCACCAACATCGTCAGCGTTCCCCTGATCACCGCGATAGGACTCGGGCTCGCCAACTCAATCCGCGGGCGCAGCTCGCTCGCCGACGGCTTTGGCCTGGTGGCGCTGTGCGTGATGGTGCCCATGGTCGGGGTGCAACTGTATGGAACCTGGGTCTACACCTTCAGCGATGCCAGCGCCGTGCCTGCCCCGGACAACGGGGCGGACCCGACGGAGTGGGTTGTCGGCATGCTCCTGGGCCTGGCCTCGATGGTCCGGGAGGTCCTGCCGATCGTGGGGGTGGTGCTGTTCTTCCAGTACGTCGCGCTGCGGCGCAGGCTGGCCCACCCGCTGCGCGTCGTCGTCGGGTTCGTCATGGTGCTCGTGGGACTCTATGCCTTCGTCGTGGGACTCAGGATCGGCTTGTTCCCGATCGGTACCCTCATGGCCGAGCAACTGATCGAGCAGGGCGAACCATCGCTGATCCTGCTCTTCGCCCTTCTCATCGGCTTCGCCACCACCATGGCCGAACCGGCTCTGGTGGCGATCGGGGACCAGGCCCAGGACGTGTCCGTGGGGAAGATCAACGGATCCGCCATCCGGACCATCGTCGCTGTCGGCGTCGGGCTCGGGATCGCCTTCGGGGTCTACCGGATCCTGGTCGGCGGCCCCTTCCACTACTTCATCATGGCCGCCTACGCCGTCGCGATCGTCCTCGTCTTCCTGACACCGAAATACGTGATCGCCCTGGCCTTCGACCTCGGAGGAGTCACGACGTCGGAGGTTACCGTCCCGCTGGTCACCGCCCTGGGGATCGGACTGGCAGCAGCGGTCGAGGGCCGGGACGTGCTGATCGACGGTTTCGGGCTGATCGCCTTCGCTTCCATCTTTCCCGTCGTTGCCGTCATGGTGTATGCCATCGTGATGGAGCGGCATCCCCGTCTTCGAAAGGAACCATCATGAAATTCACTGCCATTGTTGTGATCGCGCCCGAGGACCTCGAGGACAGCGTCATTACCCAGGCGCAGCGCGCCGGGGCCACGGGCGTGACGATCCTGCCGGGCAAAGGCATTGGCGGTGAGGCAAAGAAAACGTTCTTCGGGCTGACCTTCGAGGGATCCCAGTCGGTGCTGCTGATGGTCGTGGGAAGCCACCTGACCGCGCCGATCCTGAAGGAAATGCATAAGACCCTGGTCAGCGGCGCCGAGTCCCGGGGACTGGCTTTCGCCGTCCCGATCGAGCACCTCACAGGAATCGACACCAGACAGGTGGTCCGGTTCGAGGAGCTCCTGCGCCGCGAAGAAACCTGAAATTCCGATACAGACCACGCATCCGATCAATGAGGAGGGACCATGCTGACCGTCCAGAATGTCATGGTACGCAACGTCATCACCATTTCCCCTTACAGCACCCTGCGGGAGGCGCTTGCCTCGATGAAGGACAACCAGGTCAAGAGCCTCGTGGTGGAGCGGCAGCATCTGCACGACGCCTACGGCCTCCTGACCTACAACGAACTGCTGCGGGCTGTCGTCGCGCAGGAAGGCGACGTGGACCTCCTTAACGTCTACGACGCCGCGACGATCCCGGCCATCACTGTCGGCGAGGATCTCTCCGTCCGCCAGGCGTCCGCACTCATGACCCGATACCACCTCAACCGGCTGGTCGTCGTCGAGGCGAACCAGCTCGTGGGCCTGTTGGCCATGAACGACATTCTGGCCCGGCTGATGGAAGAACTGACGTAACCCCGGAAGCTCCGGTGCAGTCACTCACCGGTCGCAACGAGGACGTCGGCGCGGGACTGGGCCAGCACCTGCTTGGTCACACTTCCCAGAAAATCCTGTTCCAGCAGGGGCCCTTCCCCGTGCCGGCCCATGATGATCAGGTCGCACTGCCGTTCCCGTTCCTGTTCAAGAATCTGGTGCAGCGCCTCCCCATGACAGGCGAGCAGCCGCGCGGAGTGCGGGGCCAGCCCGGCAGCATCACTGAGTTCGTGCATCTTTTCGAAAACCTTCTTCCGGGCGGCGGCAAGGAACGGTTCGAGGACTGCATCGATGTCCCTGGCGGCCCGCATCTTCCCCTCGAACGGAAACCCGTAGGCATGCATCAGGATGAGGTTGGCACCCGGCGCCACGGCGGCTGCCGTCTTGAGGGCGGGGAGGGATTGCGCGGAGAAGTCCACCGGAATGAGCACGTTCCGGTAGGGACCGGACGGGGCACCTTTGACGACCAGCACCGGGCACCGGCTGCCTGCTGCCATCCTTGCCGCCGTCGAACCCACGACCAGGCGGGGCAGCGCGCTGGTTCCGTGTGATCCCAGGACCACCAGGTCGGCGGGCAGTTCGGCGGCGCGCGCCTCGAGCTGAGCGAAGGTGTCGCCGAAGGCGACGTGAACCCCGGCGGGGATTCCGTGGCGTTCGTTCAGCTTCCGGCCCAGCCCGGCCAGTTGTTCGCGCCCGGCGTCGAGAACCTGCTGCTCCAGGTCCTCCGGTATCCCGGGAACAAGCCGGCGTAGTTTGTCCAGGCCGGAGAGGTTCGTTGAATGAAACAGTTCAAGTGCCGCTCCGGTCTCCTTCGCGACGAGGGCGGCACGGTCGGCCGCATGCCCGGCTCCGGCCGAAAAATCAGTGCCCGCCAGTATCCGGCGTAACAGGCTCATGCGCCAACCCCCTTGGTATTCGCGGCCCAGCCCTCGGGAAACTGGGGTTGTACGGATCCGTGGTGCCTCCCGATCGGAAAGTCTCGTGTTTGGCCGGGTGAGAGCGTTGCCGGGTGTCCCTCGATGATGACGTTAATGGGGTTGGCGCCGCCGGCGCGCAGAGTCAGACGCAACCTGGTCTTATTGAGTTCGATCCGGATTGGCTGTTCACGGTAGTTGATGGAGAATGCGACGTCGGCGAGCTGGTCCGGGAGGACCGGGTGAATTCGCAGGATGTCGTTCCGAATTTCGAGTCCGGTGTAGCAGCGGATGACCATGTCGATGGAGCCGGCCATAGCTCCCAGATGGATTCCTTCCCGGGTGGTGCCGCCCTGGATATCGGCCAGGTCGCTATCGAGCGCCTGGGTGAGGAATGTCCAGGACCGTTCCCGGTCGCGTCGGGCCTCAACCCAGGAATGCACCACGTTGCTCAGTGTTGACCCGTGCGTTGAGCGTGACCCGTAAAAATCGACGGTGCGCACGATTGCTTCGGGCGGGAGCCGGTAACCCATGTCGTGCAGCAGGTCCCGGAGCTCCTCAGCCGAGAAGAGGTACAGGAGCATGAGCACGTCTGCCTGTTTCGAGAGCCGGTAGTTGTTGGTGCTGTCGCCTTCAGCAGCGAGGATCAGGTCCAGCCTGCCCAGGTCGCCGTATCTGGCCCGGTAGCCGTCCCAGTCGAATTCCGGCAGGTTTTCGTACCCTTCGAACTGGCTGGGGACGCCGTCCGGGTGGAATGGCACGCGCAGCCGGCGGCTGATGTGTGTCCAGCGGGGTGTCTCATCGGGCCGTAAATTGAGCCGGTTCCGGAGCGGCTCGCAGTAGCGGCCTTCGAGCAGGCCGACGGTCTCAACCGCCCGGCGCAGGACCCAGGCGGTCATGACGTTCGTATAGGCACTGTTGCGCAGCCCCAACCCGGGCGAGCCGGGGTACCCGTCGTGGAATTCATCCGGGCCCATGACGCCCTCGATATCGTACCGGTCCGCCCGTTCGTCATAGCTGCACAGGCTGGCGAAGAAGCGCGCAACCTCAAGGATGAGCTCGGCGCCCTGCCGGATGAGGAACCCGGTGTCACCGGTCGACTGGTAGTGCTGCCACACGCTGTAGGCGAGGGCGAGACCCACATGCCGTTGACGCTGCGAGTTGTCCGGCATCCACTGGTTGTTGTACGGGTTGAAAAGCTCCGTGGGCGTTTCCTCACGCCCGTCGATGGCGCTCTGCCACGGGAACATCGCGCCCTCGAAGCCGGCAGCCAGTGCGGCCGCGCGCGCCTCGTTCAGACGCCGGTAACGGTATCCGAGCAGCGCGCGGCTGAGCTCGGGGCGGCGGAGGGTGAGAACGGGATACACGAAGAGCTCGTCCCAGAAGATGTGCCCGCGATAGCCCTCGCCGTGCAGGCCGCGGGCCGGTACGCCGGCGTCCAGGTCCACATCAACGGCAGCCACCGTTTGCAGGACGTGGAAGGTATTCAGGTTCAGCGCGAGTGATTGCCTCCTGCCGGAGTCCAGGGACACCGCGAACGCCTCCCACAGAATCTGCCATTCCCGCTCGTGGGCGGCCAACAACCCGTCCGCATCGCCGAGGCGGTGCAGAGAGGTGGCCACCGCCTGGGCGGGGGATGCGATAGCGCGGTCGCGGGAGGTGTAGACCGCAACGGTCTTTTCGACCCGGATCGGGTGCCCCTGCTCCAGGTGCAGATTGAATTCGTGGGCGACCCATCCGGCGTCGTCGCGCAGAAAGTGCCGGTCCGGGGTGAGGAGGCTGTCCCCGTCGAAGACCCGTGTGCGGGCGCCCGTGGCCACGTGGATGCCGGATTGGGTGGTCTCCATATCCAGCAGTACGGTCTCGCCGGCGAGCGCGCCGGCCCGGCGCGGCGCGAGGTGGCTGCCGGTCAGCAGCCGGTCCGCGGCGACGTTCCGGTTCGCAATTCGTCCGTTGATTGCGGAACGCACGGTCAGGGGACCTGACCAGTCCTCCGCCTCGAACGTCGTGCCGAGTACGGCGATGTGCGGGGCGGCGTGGGATACGAACCGCAGTGAGGTGACTTTGGTGGTTCTCCCTGCGTCGTCGCAGAACCGGACAACGCGGGTCAGCACCCCTCTCCGCAAATCCAGCTCCTGCCGGTAGAGAAGGATCCGGGCGGTTCCCGGATGGAACCAGTCGCCGTCGGCCGCTTTGAACCACAGCGGCAGCCAGTTGGGGGCATTGACCATGTGCTCGTCCTCGACGGAATGCCGGGCCCGGTCCGTCCGCACCCGGTTGTACACGCCGGCCAGGTAGGTTCCCGGGTAGTGCACGGCGTCCGCGTCGGCTTCCGGCGCTGCTCCCCGGGTGGCCCAGTAGCCATTGCCGACCGTGCAGAGAGTCTCGCGCAGGCCTTCGACCGCCGGATCGTAGCCGTCGTAGCACAGCAGCCACTGGCTGCTGCCGGACTCGCAGCCGGCCCACCCCGGAAGCCTGGCGTCGAGGCCGGAATCCGGATGCCCGGGGACAGCCTCGTCGGGGTTCGGAGCACTGGTCATGCCGCTGGCGCGTCGTTGCGGTGTGCCCAGCGCCGGACGCCCTTTTCGGCCTCCACGATGATCAGCACCGTTGAGCCGACGGCGACGCAGAGGAGCCACTCCCACGGACGCAGGGGCGTGAGCTCCAGCAGGCCGGCGCTGACCGGCCAGGTCATCACGGCCCAGTGCAATGTCTGGGCGGCCAGGGAGGTGAAGAGGAGGGGTTTGTTGGCCAGCAGCTTCAGCTGGAAGAGGGACCTGTTTTCTGCCCGGGAACTGTGCACCTGGAAGAACGTGAGCACCA
>DATITT010000295.1:0-11019 GCA_035467435.1 Arthrobacter sp.
GTCGGTGATGGCGATCTTCCGGGCGCCGGCGTGGCGGGCGACGGCGATCGCCATCAGCCCGATGGGCCCGGCTCCGGTGATCAGCACGTCCTCGCCGACGAGGGGGAAGCTGAGCGCGGTGTGGACGGCGTTGCCGAAGGGGTCGAAGATGGCGCCGAGTTCCGGTGTTACGGAGGGGTCCTGGTGGACCCACACGTTGGTTTCGGGGATCACGACATATTCGGCGAAGGCGCCGTCGCGCTGGACACCGACGCTGACGGTGTTGATGCACATCTGCCGGCGGCCGGCACGGCAGTTGCGGCAGATCCCGCAGACGATGTGGCCCTCGCCGGAGACACGGTCCCCGACTTTGACGTCCAGGACGTCCCCGCCGGTCTCGACGACCTCGCCGTAGAACTCGTGGCCGGCGATCAGGGGGGCGTTGATGATGCCCTGCGCCCACGCGTCCCACGACTGGATGTGCAGGTCGGTGCCGCAGATGCCGGTGGTCATGACGCGGATCAAGACGCAGCCGGGGCCGGTTTCCGGTTCGGGACGGTCCACCAGTTCGAATCCTGCGTGGGCGCCGGCCTTGTAGAGAGCCTTCATGGGCCTTCCTAACTGTGCCCTTCCTCAGGCACGAACAGACCCGCTGCGCGGGACAGCCGGTGTGGGACAACTCACCCCATTAGAGCCGCTGCAAAGCGTTAGCACAACCGGAATTTTCTCAATCGACGATTTAGCTTTTCCTTGCGCATAGACTGGGCGGCATGGAAATCCACCAGCTGGAGATGCTCCGCGAACTCGGGGCCCTCGGCAGCGTCAAGGCCGTCGCCGAAACCCTGCTTGTCACGCCCTCGGCGGTGTCCCAGCAGCTGGCCGCCCTGCAGAAATCCGTGGAGGTGCCGCTGACCCGCAAGGAGGGCCGGAACCTGGTCCTCACCGAGGCCGGGCAGGTCCTTGCGGACGCCGGCGCCGCCGTCGTCAGCGCCATGGCCGACGCTCGGACGGCGATCGGCGCCTACCACGGCTCCCCGGTGGCGGCCGTGACGCTCAGCGGTTTCCACAGCGCGGGGCAGGCCCTGTTCGCCCCGCTCGCCCGGCTGCTGGCCGGGCCGGGGCAGCCGCGGATCCTGCTCTCCGACGAGGACGTGGCCCAGCAGGACTTTCCCGCGCTGACGGCCCGGTATGACCTGGTGCTCGCGCACCGGATGGACCACAGCCCGCGCTGGCCCGGGGAGCGGGTGGCGGTGATTCCGCTCGCGCACGAGCCGCTGGACGTTGCGCTGCCGGCCGGGCACCGGCTGGCCGGCCAGCGGGCGGTGACGGCGGACGACGTCGTCGGGGAACCCTGGGTGACCAGCCGCACCGGCTACTCCCCCGCGGACGTGCTCTCCGCCGTCGCGGCCGTCTCCAGCCGGGAGCTGAACATCGTCCACCGGATCAACGACTATTCCACGGTGGCGGCGCTGGTGGCGACCGGCAGCGTGATCGGGCTGCTGCCCCGGTACACGGCGCGGCCGGTGCTGGATCCGGGCATTGTGCTGCGGCCGCTCGAGGGCATCAGCACCCGGCGCCGGATCGACATCCTGGCCCGCCCGGAGAACCTTAAACGCAGATCGGTCATGATGGTCTGCGAAGCACTGCAGACCATCATGACCGATTTGGTGGATGGCTAGGACCTAGCCTTCGACGCCGAGGCGCTCCAGGATCAGCTCCTTGACGCGGCCGGCGTCGGCCTGGCCGCGGGTCGCCTTCATCACGGAGCCGACGATCGCGCCGATCGCCTGGACCTTGCCGCCGCGGATCTTGTCCGCGACGCCGGGCTGCGCGGCGAGGGCCGCGTCGATGGCTTCGAGCAGGGGTCCGTCGTCGGAGACCACGGCGAGGCCGCGCTGCGCCACGATCTCCGCCGGGGTGCCTTCGCCGGCGAGCACGCCGTCGAGGACCTCGGTGGCCATCTTGTTGTTGATCTTGCCGTCTTCGACCATCGTGTTCAGTTCCACGATGGTCGCCGGTGCGACGCCGAGCTGGCCGGGGTCGACGTCGGCGATCTTGGCGCGTCCGACGATTTCGCCCATCCACCATTTGCGGGCCACCGTGGCGGTGGCGCCGGCGGCAATGGTTTCCTCGATCTCATCCATCACGCCGGCGTTGACGACGTCGCGGAATTCCAGGTCGGAGTAGCCCCAGTCGGCCTGCAGCCGCTTGCGGCGGGCGGCCGGCGGCTCGGGCAGCGTGGCCCGGAGTTCCTCGACCCACTCGCGGGAGGCGACGATCGGCACCAGGTCCGGTTCCGGGAAGTAGCGGTAGTCGTCGGCGTCGGACTTGGGCCGGCCCGACGTCGTGGTGCGGGTGTCCTCGTGCCAGTGCCGGGTTTCCTGGACGATCGGCTCGCCGGAGTCCAGCACGGCGGCGTGCCGCTGGATCTCGTAGCGGACGGCGTGTTCGACGGCGCGCAGCGAGTTGACGTTCTTCGTCTCGGAGCGGATGCCGAAGCGTTCGCGGCCGTGCGGGCGGAGCGAGACGTTGGCGTCGCAGCGCACGTTGCCGCGTTCCATTTTGGCGTCGGAGACACCGAGGTTCTTGACGATCTCGCGGACCGCGGCGACGTAGGCCTTGGCGAGCTCGGGCGCGCGGCTGCCGGCGCCCTCGATCGGCTTGGTCACGATCTCGACCAGCGGCACACCGGAGCGGTTGTAGTCCACGAGGGAGTAGTCCGCGCCCTGGATGCGGCCGGTGGCGCCGCCCATGTGGGTCAGCTTGCCGGCGTCCTCCTCCATGTGCGCGCGCTCGATTTCGACGCGGAACACGGTGCCGTCGGAGAGCTCGATGTCCAGGTAGCCGTCGTACGCGATGGGCTCGTCGTACTGGGAGGTCTGGAAGTTCTTCGGGGTGTCCGGGTAGAAGTAGTTCTTCCGGGCGAAGCGGCAGGTCTCGGCGATCTTGCAGTTGAGCGCCAGCCCGATCTTGATCGAGGACTCGATCGCGGTCCTGTTCACCACGGGCAGCACGCCGGGCATGCCGAGGTCCACCTCGTTGACGTTGGTGTTCGGCTCATCGCCGAACACGTTCGGGGCGGAGGAGAACATCTTCGTCTTGGTGTTGAGCTCCACGTGGACCTCGAAGCCCAGGACGGGATCGTACTTCTCCATCGCCTCTTCGAAGCTGAGGGTTGCGTCAGACATTAGTGGGAACCTCCGTGGCTCGCGACGGCGTCGTTAAGGGCAGGGCCGGCCGTCAGTGAAGGAGCTGTCAGAGAAGGAGCGCGGTCCAGCAGCGGGCCGCCCCACTGCGCCTCGAGCAGGGACTCCAGCACCGCGCCGACGCGGTACAGCCGGGCGTCCTGGCGGGCCGGGGCCAGCAGCTGGACGCCGACCGGCAGTCCGTCCTCGTCGGCCACGCCGCCGGGCAGGGACAGTCCGGGGACGCCTGCCATGTTGGCGGGGATGGTGGCGACGTCGTTGAGGTACATCGCCAGCGGGTCGTTGAGCTTCTCGCCGAGCTTGAACGCCGTGGTGGGCGCGGTCGGGGAAATCAGCACATCGGCCTGGGCGAACGCTGCCTCGAAGTCGCGCTGGATCAGGGTGCGCACCTTCTGGGCGGAGCCGTAGTACGCGTCGTAGTAGCCGGCGCTCAGGGCGTAGGTGCCCAGGATGATGCGGCGCTTGACCTCGTCGCCGAAACCGGCGGCGCGGGTGGCACCCATCACGCGTTCAATCGTCATCGGGCCGTCTTCGGGCAGGACGCGCAGGCCGTACCGGACGCCGTCGAACTTGGCCAGGTTGGAGGAGGCCTCGGACGGCATGATCAGGTAGTACGCGCCCAGGGCGTACTTGAAGTTGGGGCAGGACACCTCGACGATTTCGGCACCGGCGCCCTTGAGCAGCTCGAGGGATTCGTTGAAGCGGTTCTCGACGCCGGCCTGGTAGCCCTCGCCGTGGAGTTCCTTGATGATGCCGATCTTCATGCCGTGCACGTTGCCGGTCGATGCGGCGGCGACGAGGTCCTCCAGCGGGTCCTGCAGCGAGGTCGAGTCGTGCGGATCGTGCCCGCCGATGACCTGGTGCAGCAGGGCGGAGTCCAGCACGGTGCGCGAGACGGGGCCGATCTGGTCCAGCGAGGAGGCCATGGCGATCGCGCCGTAGCGGGACACACCGCCGTACGTGGGCTTCACGCCGACGGTGCCGGTGACGGCGCCGGGCTGGCGGATCGAGCCGCCGGTGTCGGTGCCGAGGGCCAGCGGGGCCTCGAAGGCCGCGACCGCGGCGGCGGAACCGCCGCCGGAGCCGCCGGGGATGCGGTCCAGGTCCCAGGGGTTGTGGGTGGGGCCGTAGGCGGAGTGCTCCGTGGAGGAGCCCATCGCGAATTCGTCCAGGTTGGTCTTGCCCAGGATCGGCATCTTCGCGGCGCGCAGGCGCTTGACCACGGTGGCGTCGTAGGGGCTGTGCCAGCCTTCGAGGATTTTCGAGCCGGCCGTGGTGGGCTGGCCGACGGTGACGATCAGGTCCTTGACGGCGATCGGCACACCGGCGAGGGCGTGCAGTTCCTCGGCCGCGGCACCGCCGGCGGCGCGGATCGCGTCCACCTCGGCGGCGACGGCGAGCGCCTCGTCCGTGTTGACGTGCAGGAAGGCGTGGACCTTGCCGTCAACGGCGGCGATGCGGTCCAGGTGCGCCTGGGTGACCTCGACGGCGGAGACTTCGCGGGCGGCCAGTTTGGCGGCGAGCTGTGCGGCGGAGGAGCGGATCAGTTCGTTGTTCTCAGTCATGTTCTTAGCCCTCATCCAGGATTGCCGGGACCTTGAAGCGGCCTTCGTACGCATCGGGGGCGCCGGAGAGTGCCTGCTCGGCGGTGAAAGTGTGGCCCACAACGTCCTCGCGGAACACATTCGTCAGCGGGATCGGGTGGGACGTCGCCGGGACGTCATCACCGGCGGCTTCACTGACGGATTTCACTGAATCGACGATGACGGCGAGTTCGCCGGCCATCCGGTCCAGCTCTTCAGCACTCATCTCGATGTGCGCGAGACGCGCGAGATGCGCGACGTCGTCGCGGTTGATCGCAGCCATGGATCTCCCCTGCAAGTTCGGATTATTTTCCGTCCCAGTCTACGTGGCTGAACGCCCTGCCGCCGTCCGGCGCCAGGGCGGACGATCCTTTGGCTGCTCGCTCGTTCCTCGCTTGGACGCAGCCGGCAGGATGTCCGTCCCGCCGCCGTCGTGCCTCCCTCACCAAACGAGACTGTCGGGTCCGGAAAATCTCCGACTCGACAGTCTCGTTGTTGGTTCTTGTGATGCTCCTTGGGTGGTCAGCCGATGCCGATCGCTCCGGTGAGGACTCCGACGGCGAGCATGACCAGGGAGACGACGGCGGTGCGCCAGAGGACCTTTTTGTGGTGGTCGCCCAGGTCCACCTTGGCGAGGGAGACCAGGAGCAGGATGGCCGGGACCAGGGGGCTCTGCAGGTGGAAGGGCTGGCCGGTGATCGAAGCCCGGGCCATGTCCGCTGCGCTGATGCCGTAGTGGCCGGCGGTTTCGCTGAGCACCGGGAGGACGCCGAAGTAGAAGGCGTCGTTGCTCATGAAGAACGTCATCGGGATGCTCAGGACGCCGGTGATGACGGCCATGAACGGGCCCATGTTCGAGGGGATGATCGCCACCAGCCATTCGGACATGGCCGTGACCATTCCGGTGCCGTTGAGCACACCGGTCAGCACCGCGGCGGCCATGACCATGCTGACGACGGCAACGATCGAGGGGGCGTGGGCGATCAGCTGGGCGCTCTGGTCCTTGAGCTTGGGGAAGTTCACCAGCAGCGCGATGGCGGAGCCCACCATAAAGACGAAGGGCAGCGGCACGAGGTCCGCGACCAGCAGGGCCATGATGGCGACGGTCAGGCCCAGGTTGAACCACTGCAGTTTGGGCCGCAGGGTGGCGCGGTTGGGGTCCAGGGCGGTGTCCGCCATGGCCGAATCGCGCTCGTCGACGAGGTCCTCGGGGCGCTCCAGGACGGCGACGGATGACCCTCCGGCGGTGGTTCCGGCGGCGGGAACTCCCCGGGCGGGGGCGGAGCCCGGGCGGCCGACACGGAAGCGGCCGGTGCTGCTGCCGCCGGTGGCGGTGCCGCCGTCGAGCGTGCCGCCGTCGAACGTACCGGTGGAGTCCCAGATTTCCGGAGCGGTGGCGCGGAGGCGGTTGCGCTCCTGCAGGCCCAGCAGCCAGGCGAAGACGAACACGACCACCAGGCCGGCGATCAGCGAGGGGATCATCGGGACGAACACGTCGGAGACGCTGAGGTTCAGGGCCGAGGCGGCGCGGGCGGTGGGTCCGCCCCAGGGCAGGATGTTCATGGTGCCGTTGGCCAGGCCGGCGACGCAGGTCAGGACCACGGGGCTCATCTTGAGGCGGAGGTAGACCGGCAGCATGGCCGCGGTGGTGAGGATGAAGGTGGTGGAGCCGTCACCGTCGAGCGATACCGCGGCGGCGAGGACGGCGGTGCCGAGGACCACCTTGGCGGGGTCGTTGCCGAGCCTGCGGAGGATGAACCGGACCAGCGGGTCGAAGAGTCCGACGTCGATCATCAGGCCGAAGTAGATGATGGCGAACATCAGCAGCGCCGCGGTGGACGTCATGGACTTCATCGAGTCGAGCACCATGTCGCCGATGCCCAGTCCGGCGCCGGCAAAGAGTCCGAAGACGGTGGGGACGATAATGAGCGCCAGTACCGGCGTCAGCTTCTTCGTCATGATCAGCACCATGAATACCGCGATCATGGCGAATCCTAGTAATACCAGCACGGCCGGCTCCTTCTTCATTGAATCGCACCACCCCGGTGTGATGCGTACTACAGACGTTAGAGTGGCCCGCGTCACGGCTGGGTCTTTGCCTCATTTGATTGGCATACTGCTTATTGGACGCATTTTGCGCATTGTGCTCACACCCGAAGGAGGACCGCCGTGCCCCGCTTAACCGGGCAGCGCTTAGCCGGACTGGGCTCAACCGGCCGGCGGTTGACCGGCCGGGCTCCCCTGCGGTTCTCCACCCAGACCCTGCTGCTGCAGCTCGGGGTCGTGGTCCTGGTGGTGCTGCTGACGAGTGCCGTCCACGGCTGGCTCACCTACGAGCGGCTGTGGCGCGAGGCGGAGAACCAGGCCCTGACGCTGGCCCGGACCGTGGCCTCGGACCCGGAGGTCCGGGCCGAAGTGCAGCAGATCAGCGCCCAGCCCGGCACTCCCCCGGCCGCGGAACTGCTCGCCGGGCCGCTGATGGCCGCCGCCGAGGGCGCCCGCACCCGCACCGGCGCCCTGTTCGTGGTTTTCACCGACGAGACCGGCCTGCGGCTCGCGCACCCCGATGCCGAGCGGCTCGGCGAACGGGTCAGCACGGATCCGTCCGAGGCCCTGGCCGGCAAGGAAGTCACCACCCGGAACACGGGAACCCTGGGCCCCTCCGCCGGGGCCAAGGTCCCGGTGTTTGCCCCGGGCACGGACACCGTGGTGGGTGAGGCCAGCGTGGGCTACTCCACCGAGTCCATCAGCCAGAGCCTGTCCCGGGACATCGTCCCGATCGCCCTGACCGCCGCCGGTGCCCTCCTGGCCGGTGTGCTCGCCTCCTTCCTGCTCCGGCGCCGGCTCCAGCGGCTGACGCTCGGCCTGGAACCGGAGGAAATCAGCACCCTGGTCCACGACCAGGTGGCGGTCCTGCAGGGCGTCGACGACGGCGTGATCGGCGTCGCCGCGGACGGCCGGATCAGCGTGTTCAACTCCGCCGCCCAGCGCCTGCTCGGCCAGCCCGACCTCACCGGGACGCCGTGGGCCGGGGCCCCGGTACCCGCCCGGCTGCCCGCCCTGACCCGGGCCGACGCCGCGGAAGGCGACGCGGTGGAACTCGTCGCCGGCGGCCGCGTGCTGGTGGCGAGCGCCCGTAAGGCACTGCACGGCCGCGAGGACCTGGGCTGGGTGGTCATGCTGCGGGACCGGACCGAACTCCAGCAGCTCACCCGCCAGCTCGACGCCGTGGGCACCATGTCCACCGCGCTGCGGGCCCAGCGGCACGAGTTCGCCAACCAGCTCCACACCATCGCCGGCTTTATGAGCATCGGCCAGCACCAGCAGGCCCGCGACTACCTGGCCCGGCTCGCCGCCACCGGGCCGCTGAAGTTCCCCCTGGACCAGGCCGAGCTGCTCCAGGACCCGTACCTGCAGGCCTTCCTCGGCGCCAAGGGCGTGGAAGCGGACGAACGCGGCGTGACCCTGCGGCTCGGCCCGGAAACCCTGGTCCGGGGCCAGGTCACCGAGCCGCAGGAAGTCACCACGGTCCTCGGCAACCTGATCGACAACGCGGTGAACGCCGCCGTCGCGGGTTCCGCGCCGGACCGCTGGGTCGAGGTGGAGGTACTCGACGAGCCCGGCACCGGGGCGGACAGCGGGACGCTGCTGGTCGTCGTCGGGGATTCCGGCGACGGACTGCCGGCCGCCGGCGCGGGCGGCGCCGGCGCGGTGTTCGCGGAGGGATTCACCACCTCGGACCACCCGGCCCGGGCGGGAGCCGGCCAGGGCCTGGGCCTCGCACTGGCCCGGCAGCTGGCGCGCCGCCGCGGTGGGGACGTGACGGTGCTGGACCCGGGCTCCGCCGGCGGCCCCGGCGCCGTGTTCATGGCAACCCTGCCGGGGACGACAAAGCCCAACGAAAGGGACAACGATGTCTGAGGACTTCCGGGTGCTGATTGTGGACGACGATTTCCACGTCGCCAAGCTGCATGCGGCCTATGTGGACTCGGTGGCGGGATTCCTGGCGCTGCCCCCGGCCGGATCGGCGTCGCTGGCGCTGCAGGCCATCCACAGCCTGCGCCCGGACCTGGTGCTGCTGGATGTCTACCTGCCGGACGCTTCGGGCCTGGACCTGCTGCACCAGCTGGACGTGGACACGATGATCCTGAGCGCCGCCGCGGACACGGCCTCGCTCCGGCTGGCGTTCCGGCGCGGGGCGCTGGGCTATCTGCTCAAGCCGTTCACGGCCGAATCGCTGTCCCAGCAGCTGCGCTCGTATGCGCGTTACCGGCGGATCCTGGCCCAGCCGGGGAACGTCACCCAGGACACGGTGGAACGCGCCAAACGCGCCCTGATCCCCGGAGACGTGACTCCCTCGGCCAAACCCCGGTCCGCCACCGAGGCCGCCGTGCTTGAATCACTGGAACCGGGCGAGCAGTATTCGGCGGCCGAGGTTGCCACCCGCGTTGGCGTCTCCCGGGCCACCGCCCAGCGGTACCTCTCAGCGCTCGCCGACGACGGCGCCGTCGACATCCAGCTGCGCTACGGCACCACCGGCCGGCCCGAGCACCGCTACGGACTGCCGCCGGCAACAGGCGCCTGAGCCCCCACCCACAAAACAACGCGGGGTCACCTGCGGCCCATCCGGAGGTCCGGGATGGGCACCTAGTGACCCCGCGTTGTGGTTAGCTGCTGTTGTCCTGGTTCTTGCGGAAGGCGTTGCGTCGGGCGTGCTCGTGGACGCGGCCGAGGGCCTCGACCTGGGACCGGGCGTCGTCCGCGAAGGCGGTGAACGTGGCCTTGTCGAGTCCGAGCTCGGGTGCCAGCTCCTCCAGGGTCTGCCAGCCGCCGAGCTTTCCCAGGATCGCGGCGCGCATCAGCTCGGCCTCCAGCACCATGGTCATCGGGGACCGGCTCACGATGCGCCCGTTCAGCTTGAGCCGGCCGGCGTGCTCGGCCAGCCAGGCGGCGGCCTGGCGGTGCAGGCGCTGCCGCACGCCCAGATCCCGGATCAGGCCGCGGAGCACCTCGCGCTCACGGGTGAGTTCCGCGCTGACCCGGGACAGTTCGCCGGACACCGGGGTGTCGGCGAATGCCTCGGCCATGCGCTGGATCCGGGAGACGCCGGCGGTGGCGCCGGCCAGGTGGTCCGAGAGGTACAGACCGAGGAGCTTCTCGTCGATTGAGCCGGGGATGTGCGGTGCCATGGATCCTCCAGGTTGCCTTGCCTGAGCGTTTCGATGGTCCAAACGTTACCCCGGGGTTACAGCTCCTGGCGGTAGACCAGCAGTTTGATGTCGGTGTCCGGCACAATCCAGTCACGCTCGGGGGCCCGCTGGAAACCGGTCTTCTGGTAGAGCCCGTGGGCGCTTTCCCAGGTCAGGCCCGTGGTCAGGGCCACCGCGTTGATGCCGGGCAGCGACCGGGCATGGTCCAGGATGGCGTGGACCATGGCCGTGCCGGCACCGCTGCGCTGCACCTCCGGGTCCACCACGAGCATCCGGAATTCCAGTTCGTCGGCCTCGGCGATGTCCGCGTAGGGTTCGCCGGCGACGGCCAGCGTCACGGAGCCGACGATGCTTCCCGCGCGTTCCGCCACCCAGATGGTGGCCTTCGCATCCCGGCGGGCCACGTCCTGGATCTGCCGCATGTACGGGTGGTCGGCGCTCTCAAAGTAGCCCGCCGCCAGGTAGGCGTCCCGGGTGATGCGCGCGATGGCGTCGTAGTCGGCCGGAACGGCGGGGCGGATCAGGATCTGAGGATGCACCTGTCCATGGTATCGGCGGGCGCCCCGGCCGGATCGCGGAACGCCGGTTTCCGTGACTGAACTATCACAACGGCGCTGCCCGCCTCAGCCCAGCTAGAGCGGGAACTTCCCGGAGAGTTCCAGCGTACCGGCACACGTCCAGGCCGCGAGGCGTTCGTCGTCGGAGGGGCCTCCAGCGAGCGGGCTGGTCAGCCGCGGACGGCGCACCCAGCATCCGGCCTCCTCGGCGATCAGGGCGCCGGCGGCGAAGTCGTGTTCGTTCAGGCCGCGTTCACCGTAGGCGTCGTGGGTGCCGTCCGCCACGAGGCAGAGGTCCAGGGCGGCGGAGCCGAGCCGGCGGACGTCGGCGAACCCGTCCATAATGCCGCCCAGCGCGGCCGCCTGTTCGGCACGGACGGCCGGGTCGTAGCTGAAACCGGTGGCCAGGATCTGCCCGGTGCGCCCCGTGACCGGCCCGGTCAGCTGCGTCAGCCGGCCGTTTTCCTCAAGCCAGGCGCCCTGC
>DATITT010000296.1:0-2597 GCA_035467435.1 Arthrobacter sp.
TCGTATCGAAGCTTTGCAGTATGGTCTGGTTGAACATGCCGCGGTCCTTCAGTAGATCGATGGTCCGCTGCACTTCATCTCTTGTCTCGGGTCCCTTGACTTCGAGGAGAAGCCCGGAGCCCTCCGTGTCCGTCTGGTCCAGGAACTCGGCCAGGGTGGGAACCTTGGCACCGCTGTAGGCCGGAGCAAACCACGAACCGGCTTCCAGCCCGGCAATGTACTCGGCGGTCAGGACGGAGACGTCGCCGGTTCCCGCGGTCACCCGATCCACCGTGTTGTCGTGGATGACGACGGGCACGCCGTCCCTGGAAGTGTTAACGTCCATTTCGATCCAGTCGGCTCCGCTGCGGCCCCCGGACAGCAGGGCCTGCAAGGTGTTCTCCGGGATCACGGAAGACAGTCCGCGGTGGGCGATCACAGCGGGCTGCCCGCCGGGCCCGACCAGCAATGACTCCGTATCCGGAAGTTCGGTGACCTTGATGTCGTCGTAGGACACCGTGGAGCCGTTGGCCACCAACCCCAGGATGCCCGTGTCGGAGCGGACCAGCCGGTTGGTTTCCATCATCTTCTGCCCGTTGAAGTACCAGGCGGCCTTTTTGCCGTGGACCTCGACGGCAACGCGCACGTCCGTTCCCGTACCGGCATCGGTTGGCGCCGATGCCGTGTCGGTGACGTTCCAGCCGCTGGCAGCCGTCCGCTCGGCGAATTCCAGACCGTTCGTGGCTTTGCTACCCGAGCGCATCGTGGCGAGCCAGAACGGCACGGCTCCGCTGGGCTGGATGTCCAGGGCGAGCGCGGACCAGCGAGCCGCGTTGAGGACGTTTTCAAAACGCACGGTCGCCTCAAAACGGTAATTGGCGAGGTGCGGGCCGAACGTCGTGCGGGAGATCTGGCCGCTACCGGTACTGGTCCCGAACAGCCGGCCATCGCGCACCTTCCAGTCGCCTTCGACGGCGGTGAACCCTTCGGGCAGGCCGGAGCCGGAGAAGTCTTGGCTGTAAGCGAGTCGCGGCTCTGCCAGCGGAGACTGCTCTTCAGGGGCACTGGGCGGATTTACGGTGGAAACGGCGGTAGCGTGCGACGGGGCGGCAGAGAACGGGAGGAAGGCGACGGCGGCCAGCAACGACACGGCCAGGGGCAGGGAAAGGCGACGGTTAAGTGAGATCACGCAACCGAGGCTAGGCTCAGCGCGTGGTTCCCCAGCGTCCGCGCAATGAACTCGCGGTGAATCGGAACCAACGATCTTGCCCTGCCCTCAACGGAGACCGCCGGGGTCCGGCTATGCGCCCGGCGGGGCCTGCCACAGCACCTTGGCGCACTCTTCCGACCGCTCGAACGGCCCTGCTATCATGAACTTAGGCAGTATGTCCTATCAAGCGAACATATGCTGAGAACGTGACCGGCGGCCCGCCCTGGGCCCGGGTCCGGGGCACAAAGGGAGCGCTTCAACAGTGGCTATTCAAAAAGTGGCGAATCGACTCAATCTCAACATCGACCGGTCCTCCCCGGTGCCGCTCTACCACCAGGTGGTCCAGGGCATCGAGGCAGCGATCCACGGCGGGGTCCTTCCCCCGGGCAGCCGCCTCGACAACGAGATCGACCTTGCCGCCCAGCTGAACCTTTCCCGCCCCACCATGCGCAAGGCCATGGATGAACTGGTCCGCTCCGGCCTGCTGGTGCGCAAGCGCGGCGTCGGCACCCAGGTGGTCTCCAGCCAGGTCCGGCGCCCCCTCGAACTCTCCAGCCTCTTCGATGACCTCAGCAACAACGGCAGCAAGCCCACCACCGAGGTGCTGAGCTTCTCCCATGATGAGGCCGACGCCGCCACCCGGACGGCGCTCCAGCTCCCCGCCGGCGCGAAGGTCTACCACTTCACCCGGCTCCGGAAGGTCGGCGGAAAACCGCTGGCGCTGATGGAGAACTGGGTCCGCGACGACATCACCCCCATCGACGAAGCGCTTCTGGGCTCACAAGGCCTCTACGCGATCCTCCGCAACGGCGGCGTGAACTTCCGGCTCGCCTCGCAGCGGATCGGCGCCATAATCGCCGACGACTACCAGGCGACCCTGCTGGAAACCACCCCCGGCTCGGCGCTGGTCACCATGGAGCGCACCGCCGTGGACGACACAGGGCGCCAGGTGGAGACCGGCCACCACGTCTACCGCGCGGATTCCTACAGCTTCGAAATGACGCTCGTTCAACGATAGAAAAGGCAGAACTCATGGCCAACTGGATCTATCCGCTCGGCACCGCCGCCCAAGGCACCTGGGACGTGTCCCTGGGTACCTCCGATTCCTCCCTGGAGGTGGAGGGCTGGGCCCACACCGGGCTGAAGGTCGCCACTCTGGGGGCAGCGGCCGCCGTCGAACTTCCCGCCGCGGACGAGGAACGCATTGTGGTCCCGCTCAACGGGTCCTTCACGGTGTCCGTCGACGGCGAGGAGTACCGGCTCGCCGGCCGGGACAGTGTCTTCAGCGGCCCCAGCGACGTCCTCTACTCGGGGACCGGCAAGGCCGTGACCATCAGTTCGGCCGACGGCGGACGCGTCGCCGTGGCCACCGCCCCGGCCAAAGCCGCCCACCCGACGCGCCTGATCA
>DATITT010000297.1:0-2357 GCA_035467435.1 Arthrobacter sp.
TGGTCCGTCTCATGCTCATGCCGGAACCGGGCAAAGCCCTTCCGACGCGGGGCTAGACTGTTGCGCCGCGTCGGCGGGGGTGGGTTCGCTGCTGCCGGACTTGAACCTGACGGCGGACTTCATGCACATCTCGCCCCTGGACCGGATTTCGGCGGCGGCGGTTCCTTCGTCGGGGCTGGCCATCGCGAATCCGGTCAGGACTACGAAGGCTTCGTCGGCGGGCTCAATAAATTTCAGGAAGCTGGCGTCGAAGGAAACGAAATCCAGTGCCGGGCTGGATGTTTTCGCCCGCAGTGACTGCCGGACTGCCTCGATCTGGATCATGCCCGGGATGTGGTCCAGGCCGTGGTCATAGAGTGTCGGACTGCCCGGCTCGGGGCGCAGCGGCCAACGGCCATCGCCGTCTTCGGGGCCGATGGTGACGCTGCAGTCAAACGGTTGCCCGACCTGCTCGCGGCTGAGCACGGGTCCGGGCCGGCGCCCTATAGCGGGCCGGGAGTTGCCTCTCATTCGCTGGTATGTTCCTGCCGGCACCACGCGGGCACCGGTGGTGCCTGTTGCGAATTCAACCCCGTCCGCGCTGAACGTTGCTGCCACGGCGAAGGACGTGACTGCACCGGTCCGGCTGTGGTCCAGAGAGGTGAACTCCAGCTCAACGTTCACGCAGGTCGGACACTCCCGGCTGCGCCGGTACCCCGGCCGAATGTGTATGGTCATGCCGGGCATCAGCATGACCTCCCCGAGGGGCACCCCGGCAACCCGGTGGGCGGCGACGATGGTGGCCTGCCGCAGGGTTTCAGCCACCAGGGCGGAGTCAATCATGCCGGGCGGGTTGCCGTAGAAAATGTGGAGCCGCGGCCACTGGCTGGCCGCGATGCAACGGCGGACGCCTGTGCGCCGGAGGCTGGTGATCAGGACCTCGCTTACCGACTGGCGGTGAACGAGGCCGCGCGGAATGGTCCTGTCGAACAGACCTGCGCTTAGAGAGCGCGCGGATGTATCAAGATGTGAAGTCATGGTCCCCCCAATAAATTCCAACGAATGGATGAATAATAGCTGAAGGGTGAGCTGCGCTGAAGACGACGCTGTGCGGCGTTCCCGGCTGCCGGCCACCTGGAGGGGGACGTAGGCGTGAGGGATGAGCTGCCATACCGAAAAAACGACGGGACATGATGATGGCGAATTCGACCAAAGACGCCGGCGCGTGGGGAACGGCCCAAGATGCTGACGCTGGATCAGGTGAAGGAAGTCCTGATCTTCAACACGCCTTGGTGTAGGAGCCGGCGCGCACCGGGGAACTGCGCGCCGTGCGGTTCAGTGGGTGGACGCGGCGTCTGGCGCGTCCGCGGGGATGACTTGCTGGCCTGCTGTGAGGCCCCCCACGGGAAGACGGCGCAGCCTTGTGGCGGGCAGATCCCGGCGGAAACAACCATCGACGACTGACCCGCGCACTCCTGCGTGGCGGGGCCGTGCCGGGGGACAAATAAGTAAGCCGGGCCGACGGCCTCCGGGGCTGTCTTTGGCTAGTACCCGGCGGCGCCGGTGATCATTTCGCCGGACGGGGCGACGAGGTACCAGACGCTGCCGACGCCCTGGCCCAGGATGTCCCCGGCCGCCAGATCCTTGGCGTAGTAGTACACGGGCATCCCGTTGACGGTGAGCTGCTTCTTGCCATCCGGGGTGGCAATGGTGCCCACGGTGCCGGTAACGCCGTCGACGGTTGGGGTGTCGGCGGTGGCGAGGACCGGGGGCCACGCGTCGAGGCAGCCGCCGGTGCAGGTGCTCGTCCCGGAGTCCTTGACGTCCTTCGTGTAGTAGTAGACGCTCATGCCCTTGCCGTCGACCACAATCCGGCCGGCGCTGGAATCCGCGACCTTGAGGTCCGGGGCGGCCGCGGCGGGTGCTGAGGTCGACGCCGGTGCCGAGGTCGCCGTGGCGCTGCCGGGCGGCGTCGTGGCGGCCGCCGACGTCGGCGACGTGGCAGTGCCGCTGGTGCCGGCACAGCCGGAGAGCAATGCGGCGAGGGCGAAAGCGGACAGGCCGATGCTGAGGTGCTTTTTCATCTGCTGCTCCTTGACTCGAACCGGCCAACTGGCCAGGCCGGCGCTAACCGTTACGACGGCCCCGGGGGAAGAATGGTTCACAGCGGGCCTTGGGTGGCGCCCGGAACCCGCGCGCGTGAACCGTTCCGGCGGTCCGCGCGTCATAAGGGGCAGCAGCGCAGAAACCCTAAGGGCCAAGGGAGGACGGTCATGTCGCTGGACGAAGACGTGGTGGCGGCGATTTACCGCGACCACGGGCCGGCCCTCCGGCGTTTCGTGCTCAGCGCCTGCCGCGACCCGCAGCTGGCCGATGAC
>DATITT010000298.1:0-1758 GCA_035467435.1 Arthrobacter sp.
GCGCTACAGAGCCGTCATGGACGAGGTAGCTGCGGTCCCCGAGTTGGGTGGTCTCAATGACAATGACGTCCATGCGTTCCTCCTGGCTGGTCAGGGCACGCGCCGGCCGCGAGGCTGCCGGCTGCGCACACTCCATGATGAAACCCCCTGGGGTATGAACGCAAGCCCTAATCCGGGGCCTAAGGCCGGCGCCGCGCCGCCCGGGCAGCACCGGCGGGGCTACTGGACGGGGCTACCGGACGGGGCCGTCCTGCTGGTAGACGTCCGGGATCCCGTCCATGTCCGCGTCGACCTTCTCCGCTTCTTGAATCTCCCGGTACTGCCGGTTCCGGGACCGCAGCACCAGCGTGGCCAGCAGGGCTGCCAGCACTGAGGCCGAGAGAATGCCCACCTTGGCGAGGTCGTCATGGAGACTGCCCTGGCCGAAGCTCAGCTCGGCCACCAGGAGCGAGACGGTGAAGCCGATGCCGGCCAGCAGGGACACTCCGAAGACGTCAATCCACTTGAAACTGGTGTCCAGCCGGGCCTTTGTGACCTTGGTGAGCAGCCAGGTGGTCCCCATGATGCCGATTGGCTTGCCGAGGACCAGCGCCAGAATGATGCCAACGGCCACCGGGTCGGTCAGCGCCGAAACCAGTCCGTCCCAGCCGCCCACGGCCACACCCGCGGAGAAGAACGCAAAGATCGGGACGGCAAAGCCGGCCGAGAGCGGGCGGAACCGGTGCTCGAAGAGCTCCGCCAGTCCCGGACCGGCCTCCGGGCCGCCGCTGGCCTGCGAGCGCAGGACCGGAACGGCGAAGCCGAGCAGTACACCTGCGACGGTGGCGTGGATCCCCGAGGCATGGACGAGTGCCCAGACAACCGTACCGATGGGCAGCAGGATCAGCCACGCGGCCGGGGCTTTCATCCCGAAGAAACGCCGGTACTTGTGGGCCAGGAAGGTGTATAGGGCCAGGGGAATCAGTGCCAGCAGCAGCGGCGTCGGCTGGAAGTCACTGGTGTAGAAGACGGCGATGATGGTGATGGCGATCAGGTCGTCCACCACGGCCAGCGTCAGCAGGAAGATCCGCAGGGCGCTGGGAAGGTGCGAGCCGATGATGGCCAGGACGGCGACGGCGAAGGCAATGTCGGTGGCGGTGGGGATGGCCCAGCCGCGCAGGGACTCCGGACTCACGAGGTTGACGGCAGTGTAAATCAGCGCCGGGATAACGACACCGCCAGCAGCCGCTGCGACCGGAACGATCGATTTGTTCAGCTGCCGCAGGTCGCCGGCGATGAACTCACGTTTGAGTTCGAGTCCGATCAAAAAGAAGAAAATCGCCAGCAGCCCGTCGGCCGCCCAGGCGCCCAGGCTGAGTTCCAGGTGCCACGGTTCGTAGCCGAACTTGAAGTCCCGCAGGGCGAAATAGCTGTCGGAAGCCGGCGAGTTGGCCCAGATCAGGGCGATCACGGCTGCGGCCACCAGGAGGGCGCCGCCGACTGTCTCCTTGCGGAGGATCTCGCCGATCCGGAGGGATTCGGCGTAGCTGCCACGGCCGAAGATCGTCATGCGCGGCGGGGCGGGAGGAGGCGTGGTGCTCATACGGGCGTCCTAAAAGTTGGGTCTACAAAACTATGCCGACCAGACTTCCCGGCGCACCTGCAACCCAGTCTAGTGGGTCATTGCATGGTGCTGAACCTTTCGGCCTTGGCTTTCCTGCCCTGGACGATGATCTGGTCGTCGTCGTACAGCACCGTTTGTGCGGTGGTGTGGCCCCA
>DATITT010000299.1:0-3604 GCA_035467435.1 Arthrobacter sp.
GGAGGGCTTCCAGGCCGCCGTTGTGGTCAACGCCGCCGGCGCCTGGGCCGATGAGCTCGCCGTGCTCAGCGGCGTCGAGAAGGTCCAGCTGCAGCCGTACCGGCGCACCGCGGCGATTGTCGACGTCGAGCATCCCCTTCCGGAGCACGGCCCCATGGTGGCCGCCGCCGACGACTCCTTCTACTTCCGGCGCGACGGGGGGCAGGTCCTCATCTCGCCTTCGGAACACGAACCGAGCGGGCCCGAGGACGCGCAGCCGCACCCGGGGGACATCGAGGCGCTCATCACCCGGCTCAACACCATCACCACCCTGGGCATCCGCGGCGTCCGCCAGGCCTGGACGGGGCTGCGGACGGAAGCGGCCGACGGCGTCCCGGTCGTGGGGTTCGACGCCGAGGCCCCCGGGTTCTTCTGGCTCGCCGGCCAGGGCGGCTACGGCTTCCAGACCTCCTCCGGCATCGCCGAACTGGCGGCCGGGCTGATCCTCGCCGGCCAGGGCGCCGGCTCTGCCGCAGGCGGCAACACAGCCGCGGGTCCGGCATCCCGGACAGCGGAGGCGCTGGCGGCGACGCGCTGGTCCATCCGGCGCTGAAGAATGGACTCATGAGCACCCTGATCACCAACATCGCCGAGCTGATGACCCAGGACCCGGACCACCGGATCCTGAAGGGAGCGGCCGTGGTGGTCGACGGTGAACGGATTGCCTGGCTGGGGCAGGCGGCGGACGCGCCGGCCGCCGACGAGTCAGTCGATGCCGGCGGCCGTGCCCTGCTGCCGGGCTGGGTCGATTCCCACACCCACCTGATCTTCGCCGGGGACCGGACCGCCGAGTTCGAGGCCCGGATGGCGGGGGAGAGCTACAGTGCCGGCGGGATCGCCGTGACCACCGGCGCCACCCGGGCCACGGGCGACTTCGACCTCACCAGGCTCGCCCTGGGCCGGGTGGCCGAGGCCGTCTCGCAGGGCACCACCTACCTCGAAACCAAGACCGGCTACGGCCTGGACATCGACAACGAGGCCCGGAGCGCCCGGATCGCCTCCACCGTGGTGGACGAGGTCACCTACCTCGGCGCCCACCTTGTGCCGGCCGGAATGGACGCCGAGGAGTACACGGACCTGGTCTGCGGCCCCATGCTCTCCGCCGTCCGGCCGTTCGTGCGCTGGGCCGATGTCTTCTGCGAGCGGGGCGCCTTCACCGAGGACCAGTCCCGGCGTGTGCTCCAGGCCTGCCGGGACGCCGGGCTGGGCCTGCGGGTGCACGGCAACCAGCTCGGCGAAGGCCCCGGCGTGCGGCTCGCGGTGGAATTCGGCGCGGCCAGCGTGGACCACGTGAACTACCTGTCCGCCGACGACGTCGACGCCCTCGCGGCCAGCTGGTCCGGCTGGGACGGCTGTGACAGCGACACAGGAACTGCTCGCGGCACGGTGGCGACGTGCCTGCCGGCCTGCGATCTGTCCACCCGCCAGCCCCTGGCGCCGGGCCGGGAGCTGCTTGACGCCGGCGTGCAGCTCGCGCTGGCCTCCAACTGCAATCCGGGCACCTCCTATACGAGCTCGATGGCGTTCTGCGTCACCACCGCCGTGCTCCAGATGGGCCTCAGCGTCCACGAGGCCGTCCGCGCCGCGACGTACGGCGGCGCGCTGGCCCTCGGCCGGGAGTCCGGGAACGACGCCGACGGCGAACGCGCCGTCGGCTCGATCGCCGTCGGCCACCGCGCGGACCTGCACCTGCTGAACGCGCCCTCCGCCACCCACCTGGCCTACCGGCCCGGCATGCCGCTGACCCATGCCGTCTGGCGCGCGGGGGTCCGCGCCCGCTGACTCCGGAATGACTCCCGGCTGCTAGAAGAACATCGGCGGGGCGTCCAGCACCGTCTCATCGACGCGCCGGGCCTCCCACTGGCTGAACGGCTTGTCCAGCTCGTACTTGCCCTCCCCGGTGCGGTACAGGGTGCGGACCTCGGCGTTCTCCGGATTGTTCAGGGACTCGAAGTACTCCACGGACCAGTGGAACCAGCGCATGCAGAACAGCCGCATGGTAAGCCCGTGGGTGACAAACAGCGCGTTGGGGGCGTAGTCCGGCCTGGACCAGTGCCGGTGCAGGGTCTCCATAAAGGACGAGACCCGGTCATAGACATCCGAGCCGGACTCGCCCTCCCGGAAGCGGTAGAAGAAGTGGCCGTAGGCGTTCCGGAGTTCCTTCTGGTCCTCGATCTCACCGGCGATCTGGAAATTGGCCCAGTCCTGCTCCCGCAGCCGGGGCTCCTCGATCACCCGTTCCACCAGCGGACCGAGGTTGAGCGCCTCGAGGGTCTGGTAGGCCCGCAGGTAAGGGGAGACGTACACACACACCGGGCGGCCGTCCAGTAGCCGCCGGACCTGCCCGCCGGCCGCCCGGGCCTGTTCCACGCCGAGTTCGGTCAGCGGAATCCGGTAATCGGGCACCCGGTTGTAGATCGAGGTGTCGGCGTTGGCGGCGGACTGGCCGTGCCGGATCATGATGATTTTCCCGGGCGCACTCATAAACCCCAGCATAGGCGGCAGCGCCGTCAAGGCAGGGCAAGCCAGGACCGGGCAAGATAGGAACATGCTTGTTGCCTCCCGCCGTCGCCTGCGGTTAGAAGTCTGGATCGTCCTGGGCCTGTCCCTGGGGCAGTCCGCCGTGTACTCGGTCGTCCAGTTGCTGGACAAGCTGACCCGGGCGCCGCTGGCGGAGGGGACCTCCACCCTGAACCGTTCGCAAAGCAGCCGCGAATACTTCGATCTCACCTACCAGCTGCTGGACATCTTCTTCGCCCTGGTCCCGGTGGTCCTGGCACTTTATTTCCTCACCGACCACCGGACGTCCGGCCTGGCCGGCGGCGGCAGCCACGGCGCCACGGCGTTCCAGAAACTGGGGCTCAATTTTGCCCGCCCCGGCAGGGACCTGCTGCAGGGGTTCGGCCTGGCGGCGCTGATCGGCATCCCGTCGCTGGGGCTGTACGCCGCGGGCCGGGCGCTGGGCATCACGACGGCGATCATTCCCAGTGCGCTGGACGCCTACTGGTGGACCGTGCCGGTGCTGATCCTCTCCGCGATCCGGCACGGGATCGTGGAGGAAGTGATCGTGGTGGGCTACCTGCTGGACCGGCTCGGCAAGTTCGGCTGGAGCCTGCCACTGGCCATCTTCACCAGTTCCATGCTGCGCGGCAGCTACCACCTCTACCAGGGCTTCGGGCCGTTCATCGGCAACGCCATCATGGGCGTCATCTTTGCGCTGGTCTACACCAAAACCCGCCGGCTGATGCCGCTGGTGATCGCCCACGCCGTGCTGGACATCGTGGCGTTCGTCGGTTTCAGCCTCTTCGGCAGGTCCATCGGCCTCGGCTGAGTCTTAAAAAGTATCGACCGCCATCGGTGGGTGACGTCATGGGCACCCGCTGATGGCGGCCGAAGTGTGGGGCGGTGAAGCGTCAGATGGTGACGGCTCCGGAGGCCGTCTCGAAGGTGACGGAGAGGATGCCGGGCGTCCCGCGGGGAGCGAGCCAGTTCACGGCCACGTCTTCCAGCGGCCTCTCGACCGGGACACCGAGCCATTCGGTGACACGCTCTGCCGAGCCGGCAA
>DATITT010000300.1:0-1597 GCA_035467435.1 Arthrobacter sp.
GTGTCGAAGGTGATGCCCTTGCCCACGAGGGCAATCTTGGCGGTGGCCCGGGCGGGGGCGTATTCGACCTTGACCAGGCGCGGCTGACGGGTGGAGCCCTTGCCGACGCCGAGGATGCCGCCGAAGCCTTCCTTCTCCAGGCGCTTCTCGTCCCACACGGTCACCTTGACGGGCAGGCCCTTGGACAGTTCCTTGGCCGCGTCCGCGAAGGATTCGGGGTAGAGGTGGCTCGGCGGCTGGTTGACCAGTGAACGGGTCGCGTTGACGGCTTTGCCGATCAGCGCGGCACGCTCCAGAACCGGCTTCAGGGCCTTGTCTGCGGCAAAGTCCGTGACAATCACAACGTTCTTCACCGGATCCTTCAGGCCCTCCTTGGAGGAGCGGTATTCGGTGAAGGAGTAGGCGCCCATAGCGGCACCCTCGGCGACGGCGGCAACGTCGCCGAGCGACGCCGTCGGGAGGGCCAGGGTGACTGTGCCGAGGCCGGCCAGCTGGCGGACGGCCGAACCGGCGGCGCGTCGGAGCGCCTCTTCCGTGGGCGGCTGCGAGGCCGAGATCTTCCCGACACCGGCGAGCACGAGGACATTCGCGCCGGAGTCGCTCAGACCCGGGAGACGGTGGGCCTGGTCCGCAGCCCCGGTGATGCCAAGAACACTCAGTGATTCCGCCACGGCTTCGGCTGCCTTGGCGGTCAGGGGGTTGCTGAGCAGGACGGGACCGTCCGTGCCCTGCCCGACGCCGATGACGAGGGCGTCGCTGGGGGACTTCTTAAGGTCCCCCGCAACTGCACTAAGTGTGACTTCAGTATTCTTCACCACGAGGACAGTCCTCAATTCTCTGAGTTTGTACGGCAGGAACTGCATGTTCGGCGCCCTGCCACGGAACCTGGGCCGCTGTCGGTTTGAGACGTAACCCAAGTGTCTTCAAGCCGTCATAAGGCCAGCTCCGATCGTAGTCTCTCCGCGGCACGGGTGTTCAATTGAATGAGAGCTGGAGCACACCCCGATCAGGAATGCGCCGGTACTCCACCGTGTTGTACCCGATATCAGCGCCGTCGCCCCGCAGGGCCCGTCCGGCTGCCCGCACTGACGACGACGAAAGGAACATGCCGTGCTTGAACGGATTTCCGGCTCCCTGCTGGACCCCGAATCGCTTTACCTGCGTGATGACGCGCTGTTCCACAGCCCCGAACTGCGCGGGCTGAACCTCGTTATGGGCTTCACCGGGTTCGCCGACGCGGGACACGTCGTCAAGCAGATCACCGCCGAACTGCTGGACACCCTGGACTCCGAGATGGTGGCCGAATTCGACGCCGACCAGCTGATCGACTACCGGACCCGCCGCCCGCAGATCAGTTTCGTCGAGGACCACCTGCAGGACTACCAGGCACCGCGCCTGGCGCTCTACCGGCTGGTCGACGGGCTCGGCAGCCCGTTCCTGCTCCTGGCCGGCTTCGAACCGGACCTGCAATGGGAGCGGTTCGCGCGCGCCGTCGTGGGCATCGTCAAGGAACTGGACGTCAACCTCGTCACCTGGATCCATTCCATCCCCATGCCGGTCCCGCACACCCGGCCCGTCGGAGTGACGGTGCACGGCA
>DATITT010000301.1:0-4597 GCA_035467435.1 Arthrobacter sp.
TGTGCCCGAGGTAGCCAAGATCGCCTCGAACCTGACGGTGTTCCAGCGGTCGGCCAACTACATCCTCCCCCGCGACCAGTACGTCTTCACGGACGAGGAGACCGCAGCGTTCCTGGCGGATCCGGAGCTCTACCGGACGAAGCGCCAGGAGATCCACGAGCTCCGTGAGGCCGGATTCGAACGCACTCGCCGCCACTCGGCAGCGTCCGAGGAAGGTGTCCAGCAGGCCCGCCAGCACCTCGAGAGCCAGGTGGCGGACCCTGAGCTGCGGGTCAAGCTCACGCCCGACTACGATTTCGGCTGCAAGCGCATCCTCCGCAGCGATGATTTCTATCCCGCACTGACCCGCGACAACGTGGACCTCGTGACCGAGAAGATCACCGAATTCACGCCCCGCGGCATCCGCACGGCAGACGGCGTCGAGCACGAATTCGATGTGATCGTCTACGCCACCGGGTTCAAGAGCCACGCCTTCCAGGGCTCCATGAAGGTTGCAGGACGCGACGGACTCGGCCTGGACGAGCGGTGGGGCAACGCCCCCGAGGCGTACCTCGGCATCACCGTCGACAGCTTCCCCAACCTCTTTATGGTCTACGGTCCGAACACCAACCTGAACCACAACTCCGTGGTGTCCATGCTCGAAGCCCAGCACCGCTACATCGCGCAGGCCGTTGAGTACATCGCGGCCGGCGAGAAGAACGTCCTGGAAGTTGACCGCGGCGTGCTCGACACGTTCAACACCCACGTCCAGGAAGAGCTCGACAAGTCTGCCTTCTCCTCCGAGTGCTCCTCCTGGTACAAGAACGCGGACGGCCGCGTCATCAACAACTGGTCCGGGACCGTCAACGAGTACCGGGCCCACACCCAGGAACTCCAGCTCGAGGACTACCTGCAGCTGGCCGAGACCGCCCCGGCAAAGTGACCAGCCAGGATCCGTTCAGCGGAAGGCCCGTAGCCGAGGACGCAGCAGCCGTCCTGGAAGCGTTCCGGGCCTCCGGTGGACGCCCGTTCCACACCTACCCCGTGGACGAGGTGCGGAACCTGTACGAGCGCGGCTGTGCGGCCAACGGTCTCGACGGCGATTCGCTCTCCTCGGTGTCCGACTACGGGGTGCAGGACTTTGGGGTACGGGTCTATGAGCCGCGATCCTCCGGGGGCCCGACCGCCGTCGTGCTGTTCTTCCACGGCGGCGGCTGGGTCATGGGCAGCCTCTCCACCCACGACGGGCTGTGCCGCCGGCTTGCCGCCCTGACCGGGATGCCTGTCGTGGCGGTGGATTACCGGCTCGCCCCGGAGCACCAGTACCCCGCGGCAATCGAGGACAGCCGGGAGGCGCTGGACTGGCTGTTCACCGCCGGGACGGTGCACGGCCTGGACGTCACCACGGCCGTCCTGGTCGGTGACAGCGCCGGCGGGCAGCTGGCCGCGGTCCTGGCCATCGAAAACGCGAAAAGCGCTCATCCGCGGCCGGTCGCGGCGCAGGTCCTCATCTACCCGATGGTCGATCTGACGATGTCTGCCCCGTCCTACACCCGGGTCACCGAGGGCTTCCCCCTGGTTGCCGACACCATCGCCTGGTTCGCGGACCAGTACCTGCCCGAGGGAACCGACCGGACGCGGCCGGACATCAGCCCCGCCCTGGCGGAGCTCCCGTCCGGGCTGCCACCGGCCTGCGTCATCACAGTGGACAACGACCCGCTGGTTGACGAGGGGGCCAACTATGCCGCAGCCCTGGCCCAGGCCGGAACCGAGGTCTCATACCAGCACCTCCCCGGATACGCCCACGGACTCCTCACCTCCGCCGGGCGGATCCCACGCGGCGAACAAACGGTCGACGAGATCGCCGGCTTCATCAGGGGCCGCGCAGCCTGGGGCCTCTCGAGCTGATCAATCGAAGAATGGTGATGGCCCGTCAGTTCCCTGGCAGGGCCATCACCGCCATTCACGTTCTTAGGAAAACTTTGTGACTACTTCCCTCGCAGGTGCGCCTGCCGTCTCACGCACGCGTGAGGCTGAGCTCCTTGCCTCCGTCCCGACGGGCCTGCTCATCGGCGGGCAGTGGCGCGACGCGTCCGACGGCGGCACTTTCGACGTCCACGACCCGTCCACGGGCGACGTGCTCGCCACCCTGGCGTCCGCCACGAGCAGCGACGCCCTCGCAGCGCTCGACGCGGCGGACGCGGTCCAGGCCTCCTGGGCCCGCACCGCGCCGCGGGAACGCGCCGAGATCCTGCGCCGGGCCTTCGACCTGGTCACGGCCCGGGCCGAGGACTTCGCGCTGCTGATGACCCTGGAAATGGGCAAGCCGCTGGCCGAAGCCCGCGGCGAGCTCACCTACGGCGCCGAATTCCTGCGCTGGTTCTCCGAGGAAGCCGTCCGTGACTACGGCCGCTACTCGGTGTCCCCGGACGGGAAGTCCCGGCTGCTGGTGCAGAAGAAGCCGGTGGGCCCCTGCCTACTGATCACGCCGTGGAACTTCCCGCTGGCCATGGCCACCCGCAAGGTCGCCCCCGCCGTCGCCGCCGGCTGCACCATGGTGCTCAAGCCGGCCAAGCTGACCCCGCTGACCGCCCAGCTGTTCGCGCAGACCATGCTGGATGCCGGGCTGCCCGCCGGCGTGCTGAACGTCGTCGCCTCCTCCAGCGCCTCCGGCATCTCCGGGCCGCTGCTGGCCGATCCGCGGCTGCGCAAGATTTCCTTCACCGGCTCCACCCCGGTGGGCAAGCGCCTGATGGCCGCCGCCACCGACAACGTGCTGCGCACCTCCATGGAACTCGGCGGGAACGCGCCCTTCATCGTCTTCGAGGACGCGGACCTGGACAAGGCCGTCGTCGGGGCCATGGCCGCCAAGATGCGGAACATGGGCGAGGCCTGCACCGCGGCGAACCGCTTCCTGGTCCAGGAAACGGTGGCGGCTGAATTCCCGCAGAAGTTCGCCGCAGCCATGGGCGCCCTCACCGTCGGCCGCGGCACCGAACCCGGCACCCAGGTGGGACCCCTGATTGACGCGGGCGCCCGCGATGACGTGCACGCCCTGGTCAGCGCCGCCGTCGACGCCGGCGCCACCGCCCTCACCGGCGGCGCACCGGTTGCGGGTGCCGGCTACTTCTACCCGCCCACGGTGCTGGCCAACGTGCCCAACGACGCCGACATCCTCCGCCAGGAGATCTTCGGCCCCGTCGCCCCGGTCACCACCTTCGCCACCGAACAGGAGGCCATCGCACTGGCCAACGCCACCGAGTACGGGCTGGCGTCCTACCTCTACAGCAGCGACTTGAACCGGCTGCTGCGCGTGGCCGAGCAGATCGAATTCGGCATGGTGGGCTTCAACACCGGCGCCATCTCGAACGCAGCCGCTCCGTTCGGCGGCGTGAAGCACTCCGGGCTGGGCCGCGAAGGCGGCGCCGAAGGCATTGCCGAATACACCACCACCCAGTACATCGGCATCGCCGACCCCTACGCCGGCTGACCGTCACAGGTCCCTGGCTCCGCCGTCGAGCGCTCCAACGGCCGCGGCGCCGCCGTCGAGACCTGTCACCTGACTACGCGGGGACCCCAGCTTCAACCGTCTGGCCTGGGGAACGCTGTTTTGGATAGAAGTCTTCGTTCACCGGTAGAGTGGACGGAAGGTGAGCCGGGAAGTCTGGTCGGCAGTTTTTATTGTCGACCCCCAATCCGGGAGCTCCCTCATGGCAGAACCATCATCCAAGCCCAGAACAAGTGTGCTGGGCCGCGGCACCTACTCCGAAGCGTTGAGAGTCGGTGAGATCCTTCGCAAGGAAACCGTCGGCGGCTTCCTGCTCGTCATCACCGCCGCCGCCGCAATTATCTGGGCCAACTCCCCTGCTTCCGATAGCTACTTCGCGCTGCGGGACTTCACCTTTGGCTACGAACCCTGGCATCTGGAACTGAGCCTGGGCGCATGGGCGGCCGACGGGTTGCTCGCCGTCTTCTTCTTCCTCATCGGCCTTGAACTCAAACGCGAATTCGTTGCCGGTGACCTGCGCAGCCCCGCCAAAGCGATCGTGCCTGTCGCGGCAGCCGTCGGCGGCGTCGTAGTTCCGGCCCTGGTCTATGTTGGCATCAACATCTTCAGCCCCGACTCGTTGCGCGGCTGGGCCATTCCGACCGCCACCGATATTGCCTTCGCCGTCGCCGTCCTGGCCATCGTGGGATCACATCTGCCCAGCGCGCTCCGGATCTTCCTGCTGACCCTCGCCGTCGTCGATGACCTGCTGGCCATCTCCATCATTGCCATCTTCTACTCCGACAACATCCAGGTCACCCCCCTGCTCCTGGCCCTCATCCCGTTGGCTCTCTACACCGTGCTGGCGCAGAAATACCGCCAGTTCTTCCACCTGAAGCCCGCGGCCGCCTGGTTCATCCTGCTGCCCATCGGCTTCGTCGTCTGGGCCCTGGTCCACGCCGGCGGTATCCACGCCACAGTCGCTGGAGTCGTCCTCGGATTCGCGGTACCCGTCCTGCACCGGAAGGCAAATGCTGGTCCAGAGGCCGGGCCCGGGCTGGCCGAGCTCTTCGAACACCGGTTCCGGCCGCTATCGGCAGGTTTCGCTGTCCCCGTCTTCGCTTTCTTCTC
>DATITT010000302.1:0-4535 GCA_035467435.1 Arthrobacter sp.
GGAAGCCAGCCCGCCGCCGAGGTGGACCTGGAAACCCGGGGTGGGGTCGCCGTCGGGCGTGGGAAGCATCATGCCCTTGAGGCCGATGTCCGCGGTCTGGATCCGGGCGCAGGAGTTGGGGCAGCCGTTGATGTGCAGTGACAGCGCCTGCGGGAGCTGCCGGGTCTCGACCAGGTCGGCGAGGCGGCGTTCCAGCTCGGCGACCGCGGTGGCGGCCGTGACCTTGGTTTCGACGATGGCGAGCTTGCAGTATTCGATGCCCGTGCAGGCGATGGTGCCGCGGCGGAACACGGACGGCCGGGCGGAGAGGCCCAGCGCGTCGAGTTCGGCGACGAGCGGTTCCACCTGGTCCTTGGGCACGTCGAGGACGACGAGCTTCTGGTGCGGGGTGGTGCGCAGGCGCTGCGAGCCGCGGGCTTCCAGCGTGTCGGCGAGCTTCACGAGCTGGCCGCCGGAGAGGCGCCCGGCCGGCGGGGTGGCGCCGATGAAGAACTTGCCGTCCTTCTGCTCGTGCACGCCGATGTGGTCGCCCGGGGTGGAGGGCTTGGGCGCGGCCGGGCCGTCGTCGAGCTTGTAGCCGAGGTATTCGTCCTCGAGGACCTGGCGGAACTTCACCGTGCCCCAGTCTGCCAGCAGGAACTTCAGCCGGGCCTTGGTGCGCATGCGCCGGTAGCCGTAGTCGCGGAAGATGCTGGTGACGCCGAGCCAGACGTCGGCGGCCTGGTCCGGCCGGACGAAGGCGCCGAGACGCTTGCCCAGCATCGGGTTCGTGGAGAGCGCGCCGCCCACCCAGAGGTCGTAGCCGATGCCGAGCTCCGGGTGGACCAGGCCCACCAGGGCGACGTCGTTGATCTCGTGGACCACGTCCTGGCTGGGATGGCCGGTGATGGCGGTCTTGAACTTGCGCGGCAGGTTGGCCAGTTCCGGGTCGCCGATGAAGCGCTCGGCGAGCTCGTGGATCAGCGGCGTCGGGTCGATGATCTCGTCCTTGGCGATGCCGGCAACCGGGGAGCCGAGGATGACGCGTGGCACGTCGCCGCAGGCTTCCGTGGTGGACAGGCCCACCGACTCGAGGCGGCGCCAGATTTCCGGCACGTCCTCGACCCGGATCCAGTGCAGCTGGATGTTCTGGCGGTCGGTGAGGTCTGCCGAGTCGCGGCCGAAGTCGACGGAGATCTGGCCGATGACGCGCAGCTGCTCGGTGGTGAGGGCGCCGCCGTCGATCCTGACGCGCAGCATGAAGTACTTGTCCTCGAGCTCGTGCGGTTCGAGCGTGGCGGTCTTGCCGCCGTCGATCCCGGGCTTGCGCTGGGTGTAGAGACCCCACCAGCGGAAGCGGCCGTGCAGGTCCGTGCCGTCGATCGAGTCGAAGCCGTGTTTGGAGTAGACGGACTCGATCCGCTCGCGGACGTTGAGGCCGTTGTCCTCCTGCTTCCAGGTTTCGTTGGCGTTCAGCGGCGCGGTGCCGTCCACTTTCCACTGCCCGTGCGGCTTTGCGGCGGGGCGGGAGGTGGGGCGCTTGGTGCGGCCCGGGGCAGCCTGGTCCGGGGACGCTCCGGCTAGAGCTGTATCAGTCATGGATCGAGCGTAGGGGTGGCCGTAATGCCGTTCCAAAGGTCCGGAAACGCGGGGTCACCTAGGGCAACAAATCGTCACGAAGCGCCGGCGGGCCTTGAAGTGGCGGGGGCGGTGTGCATGGTGCGGGGTGCGGGCGGGCGTGCCTCAGGCGCCGGCAACGTGCGTCAGGCGTGCTCCGGCAACGCTGGTCAGGCGCCGGCAGCCAGTGCGGCGTCGTAGCGTTCCAGCGCAATTTCGGCGAGCACCGGCGACGGCAGCAGCGCCGCCGTGACGAGGTCCGCGCCGGCCCTGCCGAGCTGGTCGTGGAAGAAGCCCGGGGCCAGCAGGTAGGCGGCGATGACCACCCGTCCGCCCAGGTCCACTGCCCCGGCGGACTCCCCCGCACCCGCGCCGCCCGCGGCCTCCTCGCGGAGCATGGCCACGGCCTCGGGGACCGACGGCTTCGCGGACGCGCCGTACGCGGCCACGATGCGGTTGGACCGCAGGGCACGGAGCTGGTCCGTGAGTTCCTCGACATTCTGCGCGGCGGTGGGGTCGGAGGACCCGGCAGCGGCGAGGATCACGGCGTCGTTGTCGGTCACCCCGGCTTCCCGCAGCCGCTGGTCCAGCAGCGCCGCGAGCCGCGGATCGGGCCCCAGCGGGGCGGCCGCGCGGGTGTCCGGGCGGCTCTTGACGGCCCGGGCGATGTCCACCTTGACGTGGTACCCGACGCTGAGCAGCAGCGGGACGACGACGGCGGTCTCCCCCGCCGGCAGGCCCGCGACGACGGCCGGCAGCTCGGGGTCCTGGACGTCGACGTAGGCTTCGCGGACGTCGAGTCCGGGCCGCAGCGCGGCGATCCCGGCCCGGAGGGCGTTGACTTCGGCGGCACCCTCGGTGCTCGAGGTGCCGTGGGCGCAGGCGATCAGGATGGGGCTATTCATAGCCGTTAGCGTAACCTTGGAGCCGCCCCATCCGCCCCCTTGATATCCCACCGGGACCCTCCATGACTTTTTCCTTCAGCGTTGTTCTGCTCTGGCTGGACCTGGCTGGTGTCTTCTTCTTCGCGGTCTCCGGGTCCCTGCTCGCGGCACGGAAGCAGTTCGACATCATCGGCTCCCTGCTCCTGGCCTCGGTGGTGAGCCTGGGCGGCGGCGTCATCCGCGACATCATCATCAACGACGGACCGCCCGCGGCCTTCACCAACCCCGCCTACCTGGCGCCGCCGCTGCTCGCCGCGGTGCTGGTCTACTTCCTGTTCCCCAGCTTCCAGCGCTACACCTCGCTGCTCGTCCTGTTCGACGCCGGCGGGCTCGCTCTCTTCTGCATCACGGGAACCCTTAAGGCGCTGGCCGCCGGCATGAACCCGGTTGCAGCGGTGCTGCTGGGGGTCACGACGGCGGTGGGCGGGGGCCTGCTGCGCGACATCACCGCGACTGAGGTTCCCCAGTTGTTTGACACGAGGGATATCTACGCACTGCCGGCGTTCGCGGGGGCGGCACTGACAATGGTCCTGTCCGTGACCGGCACATTCAACGCGGCCACCGCGGGGGCCGTTGCGGCCATCGTTTTCGCCTTCCGCGTCACGGCCTGGCGGCGCCAGTGGCACGTTCCCCTGGCGGTCCGCGGCTGGCACCGGCTTGGCTTGGACACGGCGGATGGCGGGCCCAAGGATTAGCTAGGATAAGAACCATGACTGACATGTTCCTCGAGAAGTTCCGCGCGCTTGTTCCGAAGTATCTCGAAGACGAATGGCAGGAAGAGGATGGCCTCCAGGCCGAGGAGCTGGACGAGGCCCTCGCCGAGCACCAGTTCCAGGTGCCGATGGTGTTGCGGGAGTTCTACCTCGCGGTCGGCGGCTGCGAGGACATCATGGAGGCGTACCACTACTTCTGGGACCCCGAAGAGCTCGAAGTCGATGACGAAGGCTTCCTCATGTTCCTGGAGGACGAGGAAGAACAGTTCACCTGGGGATTCCGGGTCGGCGACCTCAGCGTCCCGGACCCGATCGTGTACCGCCGCAACAACGCCCGCGGCCAGTGGAAGAGCGAGGAAGGCACGTTCTCCGAGTTCGTCTTCGACATGTTCGAGTGGGCCTTCAACGACGAGGACGAGGACTAGGGTCCCCTGCCCGCGGATTCTCCCCACCTTTGATTGGCTCAGCCCGCGTGTTACCTCGAACCGCCGGGGATCCCCGGCGCCGGGAAGCCAAAAGTGGGGAATCTCAGCGCACCACCCGGCCCCGCAGGACCTGCCACACTTCCCGGACGATCTTTTGCGGGTTGTAGACAACGTCCTGGTACCCGTATCGGAGTACGGCGTAGCCGGTGAGTGTGCTGGCATTGTTCCTCAGGCGGTCTTTCTTGACCTGCCGGGCTTCCAGGTGCGTGCCTCCATCGATCTCCACGATGAGGAAGCCTTCAAGCAGGAAGTCCACGATGCCGATTCCCGGCAGGTCCATCTGCGTCTGGGTGTAGATCCCTTCACTCCGGAACAGCAGCCTGGCCACAACTTCTATCGCGGAGTCCGCGGTTCCGTCGACCAGCTCCAGGACCCTGCGTGCCGCTCCGTTTCGATTTCCCGGCAGACGTTGCCCGAGATAGCCGAGCGTGGTGCGGCCCTGAACCAAGGCGCTTTCCACCATGACCGCGGCTTCCACGGCCGGCAGGCATCTCACGGCATGCAGCAACGAGTCGGTCAACCCGGCCACCGGGCGGGGGAACTCCGGCGGCACCACACTGCCGCGATGAACCACGACGCCGGCAGCCGAGCCATGCCGGCACAGCAGGTGCAGCCGCTCCGGGGCAGAAAGTCGCCAGAGCCCGTGGTGCGGGGCCGCCGAGGCGCAGCACAGCAAGCCGTTGGCCAGCACGGCGGCAACAAGGTCCGGCTGCGCACCGTGCAGCGCCACCACTCCGTGCCGCAACCGCACCGCCTGCCCGGCAGCCAGGGTGCTCCTGATGGTCCGTTCGGTGTAT
>DATITT010000303.1:0-2566 GCA_035467435.1 Arthrobacter sp.
GTGGTTTGCTGGTCAGAAGCCGCGGCGTCAACCCGCTCCTGAATTCTACACGAGATAGAACATGGCTTGGCCCCGATCGGGACCCGGCGCCGGTCTGCGGCCTAGGACGCAGGCACCCGGGTGACCTTCCGACGGCGCCGGAAGTGCCGGATCAGGTCCGGGGAAGCAAGATAGAGCCCCAGCACCGCCAAGCTCCCGGAGACGCAGAGCACCACTGTAGGCAGCGGCGCCGTGGCGGCGATGAACCCAAGAACTATCACCGCGGCGGTGCAGGCAGAGACCGTGCCGGCCGACTGCAGGTGCGAGAAGCCGACATCGGTCAGCCGCTGGTAAACGTGCTCACGGTGGGACGCGTACCACCGTTCGCCCGCCTTGATCCTGCGCAGCAGGGTATAGCCTGTGTCGGCCAGGTACACCAGGATCGGCGTCAGGATGTATTCCACGTACACGCCGCTCAGGAAGCCGGCGACCGCCAGGGCCGCCACGGAAGCGCCGAGCAGGTAGCTGCCGACGTCGCCCAGGAAAACGGAGCCCCGGGACAGGTTCCATGGCAGGAATCCCAGAAAGGCCATGGCCAGCACCGCACCGCCGGCGGTGAGCCACGGCTGCCCGGCCAGCGCTCCGGCCACTGCATAGGCAGTGCCCGCAAGGATTCCATGGAAACCGGAAATACCGTTGATGCCGTCCATGAAGTTGGCAATGTTGATATACGCCGCAATCGCTACCGCGGCCAGCGGCAGCCACCAGAAGGACTGGCCGGTGAGGACGAGCAGGGCCGCAGAACCGGCCGTACCGATCCCCAGTTGCGCGGCGGCGCGGCCTCGGATGGAGAGACCCCGGAGGTCTTCGATCCAGCCCACGACCGCGCTCGCGACGATAACCGAGAGAACCACGAGGAAGACGGACCGGTCCACCGTCACCGCCCCCAGAAGGACTGCAGCGGCGTATCCGACGACGGTGGCCAGGGAAACGGCCACCCCCATGCCACGGATTGTGGTCCGGGAGTGTGAGGATCTGGCCGACGGCACGTCGACGACGCCCATCCTGACCAGCCACGGCTTGACCGCAAACGGAAGCAGGATACTGGCCAGCAGGGTAACGCCGGCAGCAAGGAACAGAGGCATCATGACGCCACCCTCATGCTCTCGCCCGGTTCATCCGCTTCGTCGTCGGGGATGGACTCGATGTCGATGCCCTGCTCGGCCACGCAGCGGGCGAGCCAGACATCAAGGTCCAGCCCTGCCGGGTCCTGTTCGTGTGCCCGGGTGTGCGAAATCTTGGGATGCAGGGGGCGTTCGTCCAGCTCGCCGATTCCGACGAGTTCCTCGTGGAGCTTCTCACCGGGCCGAAGTCCGGTGTAGATGATGTCGACCTTTTTGCCGGACATGGCAATCATGCGCTGGGCGACGTCCAGGATCTTGACTGGTTCCCCCATGTCCAGGATCATGACTTCGCCGCCCCGTCCGATCGCGCCGGCCTGGATGACCAACTGGCACGCCTCCGGGATCGTCATGAAGAAACGGGTGACCTCGGGGTCCGTCACCGTCACTGGCCCGCCGACCCGAATCTGTTCCGTGAAAAGCGGCAGCATGGAGCCGCGGCTTCCCATCACGTTGCCGAACCTTACGGAGACGTATTTGCGGCCGGTCTGGCCTGCCATCCAGGCGGCAAGCTTTTCGGCGACGCGCTTGGAATGGCCAAGCGCCGTCGTCGGGTTCGCTGCCTTGTCCGTTGAAATATTCACGAAGTGGGAAACGCCGCTGTGCTCGGCCGCGCGCAGAACATTGAGGGTGCCCAATACGTTGGTCTTCCAGGCCTCGATCGGATACTGCTGCAGAAGCGGTGCGTGTTTGAGTGCGGCAGCATGGAACACCACCTCCGGCCGGCGGTCTTCGAAGATCTCCTCGAGAGCGCCACCGTCACGGATGCTGGCCAGGACCGTGTCACGGCCGGCGAGCAGTCCCCGGCCGGTAATGGAGATCTGGGTATGCTGCAGTCCAGTTTCGTCATGGTCAAGCATGATCAGTTCCGCCGGAGAGAACTGGACGATCTGCCGGCACAGCTCGGATCCGATGGAGCCGCCTGCGCCTGTGACCAGGACGCGCTTGCCCGTGATATAGCCCGCAATCTCGTCGACTTTGATGTCGACCGGCCGCCGCCCGATCAGGTCCTCGACCGCCACGTCGCGGAAATCGGAGAACCCCTCGGGAGCCCCCCGCCCGAGCATGTCCCGGAGCGGGGGAAGGACCAGCACCCTGACGTTCAGCCCGGCGACGGCATCTGAAATCCGCCGGACGACGGACGCCTCGACATTGGCAAAGGCCAGCACCAGCACGGTGGCGCGGGTGCGCCGGACGAGGGCCGGGAGGTCGTCGCCGCGGCCAAGGACCTGGACGCCGGCCAGCCGCAGGTGCTTCTTGGTGGGATCGTCGTCGATCAGCCCCACCGGGAAATACGGCGAATAGGCGTCCTGCAGCATACGGGTCAGCAGGGAGTTGCCGAGGAAGCCCGCACCGTAGATCAGGGTGTTCTGAGCGCCTTCGCCGGGACGGTTCTTGCCCTCGAC
>DATITT010000304.1:0-6142 GCA_035467435.1 Arthrobacter sp.
CCCAACACCGAGGTCAACGTCGACGGGCTGAGCAACGAGCTCGACGCGGCAGGCATCGCCCGGATCAACGGCCTGGTGGACCTGCTGCCTGGAGGTGCCACCACCTTCGGTGCCGGCAACATCATCATCGGCGGCTCCGGCAGCGACGAGATCTGGGGCAACGGCGCCGATGACATCATCGACGGCGACAAGTGGCTCAACGTCCGGCTCAGCGTTGTCAACGGCGAGGGTGCGGAGGTCAGGACTGCCAACTCACTGACCGAGCTCCAGGCCGACATCATGGCGGGGAAGATCGATCCCGGGCATGTGAGGATCGTCCGGGAGATCCTTTCCAGCCCGGGCGCAGCCGACGTCGACACTGCCGTGTTCTCCGGAGCGTCGGCTGAGTACGACATCAGCACCGTCAACGGGGTCACCACGGTGGCCCACACCGGCGGCAACGGCAACGGCAACGACGGCACCGACCGGATCACCAACGTCGAAAGGCTGCGGTTCTCCGACCAGACCATCGAACTTGTCCCGGCCGTTGTCGAGGCCCCGGCTGCCCCGGCTGCCCCCACGGCGGCTGGCGGCGACACGAAAGCGACGGTGACCTTCGCGGCTCCCACGGGTGCCGAGACGCTCAACGTCGTGGTCCGCACCGGCAACAGCGATTTCCGAACGATCGAAGGGATCGCCGCCACGGAGACCAGCCTCGTTGTCGACGGCCTGACCAACGGAACCGCCTACAACTTCCAGGTTGAGGCAGTCAACGCGGGAGGTACCAGCCCGCGGTCCGCGGCATCGAATGTGGTGACGCCCGCGGTGGCGGTCTTGGGTCCGGCTGCCATAGCCTCACCGTTGGTCACCGCCCTGGCAGCCAACACGCCTCAGCTGGGGGCAGCCACCGGACCACTGGTCTGTGGCATCAAGAACGGCGGGTGCTACCAGAACTTCCAGGGCGGAGATGTCCACTGGTCACCGTCGACGGGGGCGCAGGCAACCTACGGTGCCATTCGGGCCCGCTGGGGAAGCCTCGACTTTGAGAACGGCAAGCTGGGCTACCCGGTCACCGGTGAGAACTGTGGGCTGAAGAACAACGGGTGCTACCAGAGCTTCCAGGGCGGGGATGTCCACTGGTCACCGTCCACGGGGGCGCAGGCAACCTACGGTGCCGTTCGGGCCCGCTGGGGAAGCCTCGGCTTCGAGACCGGCAAGCTGGGCTACCCGGTAGCCGGCGAGGTTTGCGGCCTGAAGAACAACGGGTGCTACCAGAGCTTCCAGGGCGGGGATGTCCACTGGACAGCGTCCACGGGGGCGCAGGCAACCTACGGTGCCATCCGGACCTTCTGGGGAAGCCGCGGCTATGAGAACGGCGCCTTGGGGTATCCCGTCACCGGCGAGACCTGCGGCCTTGCTGATGGAGGGTGCTTCCAGCGCTTCCAGGGCGGGACCATCAATTACTCCCCGGCCCGGGGGGCGTATCTCGGCTAGCAGCACCTGACCCACAAAGGACGAAGACAGGCCCCGGAGCTTCCGGGGCCTGTCTTTGTGCGGGTGGTGGGAGGGTCTTCGGGTCCAGACCCTCCTGCGTGTCGCCGGGTTACCGGGGCGGTAGGCTGGGAGCACCCGGGATTCTCACGAATTTCGGCTATTCGTGTTGCCTGCACCCCCCGTGATCTTTTCAGGAGCAACAGCTATGAGCCTCAACGGCCCCTCTCTCACCGGTCTGCGGCGTGTCCTCGCCGAAGACCGGAACTATGCCCGGGTCCGGGCCGAAGCCGCCCGCGGATTCGCCGCCCGCAGCGAGGATTACCAGATCAGCGCGCCCTCCGGGCTGCGCTCGGCACTGCTCGCGGAAATGGCGGATGGGCTATCCGCGCTAGCGGACAAAACAGCAGAAAACACGGTGGACAGCACAGCCGAAAACACTGCGGACAGCAGAGCGACGGCGGGAGGCCGCGGCCTGGCGCCGGTCGTTCTGGCCATCACCGCGACCGGACGTGAAGCCGAGGACCTCACCGAGGCCCTGCGCGCCTTCCTGCCGGCCGACGCCGTCGCCGAGTTCCCCAGCTGGGAAACGCTCCCGCACGAGCGGCTCTCCCCGCGCTCGGACACCGTTGGCCGGCGCCTGTCGGTGCTGCGCAGGCTCGCGCACCCCGAAACCTCCACGAGCGGCGCGCTGCGCGTTGTCGTGGCCCCGGTGCGCGCCGTCGTGCAGCCGATCGTGGCGGGACTGGGCGAACTGGTCCCGGTCACCCTGAAGGTGGGCCAGGAGGTCCCGTTCAGCGACGTCGTCCGGAGCCTCGCCGACGCCGCCTACGCCCGGGTGGACATGGTGACCCGGCGCGGCGAGTTCGCCGTCCGCGGCGGCATGCTGGATGTCTTCCCGCCCACCGAAGACCACCCCATCCGGGTGGAGTTCTTCGGCGATGAAGTGGACCAGATGCGCTGGTTCGCCGTCGCCGACCAGCGCTCACTGACCGCGCCCGGCGTGCACCACCCCACCGAACTGCACGCCCCGCCGTGCCGCGAAATCCTGATCACGCCCTCCGTGATGTCCCGCGCCGCGACGCTGAAATCACAGCTGCCGGCCGCCGCGGACATGCTGGAGAAGATCGCCGGCGGCATCGCCGTCGAGGGGATGGAGTCCCTGGCCCCGGTGCTGGTGGATGCCATGGTGCCGTTCCTGGACCAGTTCCCGGCCGGTTCGATGGCCGTGGTGATCGAACCGGAAAAGGTCCGCACCCGCGCCCACGACCTCGCCGCCACGAACGAGGAATTCCTGGAGGCGGCCTGGTCGACGGCGTCCGACGGTGGCGCGGCACCCTTGGATTTGAGCTCGCAGGCCTCCGAGGCCCTGCATTCGGCCAGCTTCCGCTCCCTCACCGAAACCCGCTCCGCGGCCCTCGCGCACGAAGTGTCCTGGTGGTCGATCACCTCGCTGGCCACCGACGAGGAACTGCTGCCCGACGTCGACGTTCTGAACCTGCACGCCCGCGAACCCCGCGGCTACCAGGGCGACGTCGCCGAGATGATGGACTTCATCGGCTCCCACGTGCGGGAGCAGTGGCGGGTCGTCGTCGTCACCGAAGGTCCCGGCCCGGCCCAGCGCCTCGCCGAGCTCTTCCACGACAACGACATCCCCTGCGCCCGGGTTGACTCACTCGACGATGACCCGCAGGCCGGGCTGATCGAGGTGACGACGGCCGCCCTCGGACGCGGTTTTGTCCTGGAACCGCTCAAGCTCGCCCTGCTGACCGAGGCCGACCTGCTGGGACGGACCTCCGCCGGTTCCACGAAGGACATGCGCCGGATGCCGTCGAAGCGGCGGAACGCGGTGGACCCGCTGCAGCTCGTGGCCGGCGACTCCGTGGTGCACGAACAGCACGGGATCGGCCGGTTCGTGGAACTGATCCAGCGCAAGATCACCGTTGGCGGCTCGAAAGATACAGTCGGCATGCGCGAATACCTCGTGCTGGAGTACGCGCCATCCAAGCGCGGCGCCCCGGGCGACCGGCTCTTTGTGCCCACCGACCAGCTGGACCAGGTCACCCGCTACGTCGGCGGGGACACCCCGGCGCTGAGCAAGATGGGCGGCGCGGACTGGGCCAGCACCAAGTCCAAGGCCCGCAAGGCCGTCAAGGAGATCGCCGGCGAGCTGATCCGGCTCTACTCGGCCCGGATGGCCTCCCGCGGCTACGCCTTCGGCCCCGACACCCCGTGGCAGCGCGAACTCGAGGAAGCGTTCCCGTATGTGGAGACCCCGGACCAGCTGACCACCATCAACGAGGTCAAGGCGGACATGGAGCGGGAGATCCCGATGGACCGGCTGATCTCCGGCGACGTCGGCTACGGCAAGACCGAGATCGCGGTCCGTGCGGCGTTCAAAGCCGTCCAGGACGGCAAACAGGTCGCCGTCCTGGTGCCCACCACGCTGCTCGCCCAGCAGCATTACGAGACCTTCACCGAACGCTTCTCCGGCTTCCCGCTGGTGGTCAAGCCGCTGTCCCGCTTCCAGAGCGGCAAGGAGGCCAAGGAGACCGCCGAAGGAGTCAAGGGTGGTTCCGTGGACGTCGTGATCGGCACCCACCGGCTGCTGTCCAAGGACTTCGCGTTCAAGGACCTCGGCCTCGTGATCGTGGACGAGGAGCAGCGCTTCGGCGTCGAGCACAAGGAAGCGCTCAAGAAGATGCGCACCAACGTGGACGTCCTGGCAATGAGCGCCACCCCGATTCCCCGGACCCTGGAAATGTCGCTCACCGGCATCCGCGAGACCTCCACCCTGGCCACCCCGCCCGAGGAACGCCACCCGGTGCTGACCTACGTGGGCCCCTACACCGACAAGCAGACGTCCGCGGCCATCCGCCGCGAACTCATGCGCGAAGGCCAGGTGTTCTTCGTGCACAACCGGGTGTCCACAATCGACCGCACCGCAGCGAAGATCCGCGAACTGGTCCCGGAGGCCCGGGTGGAGGTGGCGCACGGGCAGATGTCCGAGAGCCGGCTGGAGCAGATCATCGTGGATTTCTGGGAGAAGCGCTTCGACGTGCTGGTCTGCACCACCATCATTGAGACCGGCCTGGACATTTCCAACGCCAACACGCTGATCGTGGACGGGGCGGAAAAGTACGGACTGTCCCAGCTGCACCAGCTGCGCGGACGCGTGGGCCGCGGCCGCGAACGCGCCTACGCCTACTTCCTGTACCCCTCGGAGAAGCCGCTGGGCGAGGTGGCGCTGGAACGGCTCAAGGCCGTCGCCACCCACAACGAGCTCGGCGCCGGCATGCAGCTGGCCATGAAGGACCTCGAGATCCGCGGCGCCGGCAACCTGCTCGGCGGGGAGCAGTCCGGCCATATCCAGGGCGTCGGGTTCGACCTCTACATCCGCCTGGTCGGCGAAGCGGTCGCGGAGTACCGGGGCGATGCCGAGGAGAAGGCCGCGGAGATGAAGATTGAGCTGCCGGTCAACGCGCACCTCCCGCACGACTACGTGCCCGGCGAACGGCTGCGCCTCGAGGCGTACCGCAAGCTCGCCTCGGCCATCACCTACGAGGCGATCGAGGAGGTCCTCGCGGAGCTCGTGGACCGCTACGGCGAGCTGCCGCTGCCCGCGAAGAACCTGATCGACGTCGCCCGCTTCCGGGTCGGCGCCCGCGAGGCCGGGCTCAGCGACGTTGCCCTGCAAGGCAACTTCATCAAGTTCTCCCCGGCGCAGCTGCCGGAGTCCAAGCTCATGCGGCTCACCCGGATGTACCCCGGTGCGCAGTCCAAGCCGGCCCTGGACGCGGTACTCATCCCCAAGCCCAAGACCGCCCGGATCGGCGGCCGGGACCTGCAGGATGCCGAGATCCTCGAGTGGGCCAACGGCGTCATCCGGAACATCTTCTCCGACTCCGCTGTATCTGCGGCACCGTCGGTGAAATAAGAAGTGATGGGAGGACACCACGCCGCGTCGGGAGCCGCGGCGTGGGTGGCTATTGCCTCGACGGGGCCGTACGCGCTGGGTTGGTATCCGCTGGACGCGACCGGGATTGTGATCGGCGGGATGGCGACGGCGGGGACGGCCCTGGTCTGCGACTGGGACCACCGCTCCAGCACGGTGGCGCATTCGCTGCCGCCGCTGTCCAACGTGATCGCCGTCGGCATCGAAAACGTCTCCGGCGGGCACCGGCAGGGCACGCATTCCCTGCTCGGTGCGGCGTTCTTTGTGCTGCTCGCCGCGCTGGCCGGGCAGTTCCAGCTGCAGACGGACTGGGGCCTGCTGTCGGTGGGCGCCGGGCTGCTGTGCATGTTTCTGATCAACATCGCCGCCAAGGCCCTCAAACTTTTCCCGAAGTACGGCTGGATCAGCAACTGGGTCTTGGCCCTCACCATGGCCGGGCTGGTGACCTGGTTCGCGCCGCACCAGTGGACCTGGCTGCCGGTCTCGATGCTGACCGGGGTGCTGGTCCACATTGTCGGGGACATGATCACCACCGGGGGAGTGCCGCTGCTCTGGCCGATCGTGATCAAGCCGCCGAAGGTCCTGCGGAAACTGCCGCTGCTCAAGAACGTCTGGAGGTCCGACGGGGCGTTCTCCATCCCCCTGCTGGGCCGTGCCGGCTCGCGGCGGGAATGGTTCGTGCTGATCCCGGTCAGCGCCTACGCCATGATCGGCATG
>DATITT010000305.1:0-9990 GCA_035467435.1 Arthrobacter sp.
AGCACCTGCAGGAGGATGTCGAACACCTCGGGGTGGGCCTTCTCCACCTCGTCCAGCAGCAGCACGGAGTACGGGCGGCGGCGGACGGCCTCGGTGAGCTGGCCGCCTTCCTCATAGCCCACATAGCCGGGGGGCGCCCCGACGAGCCGTGCCACGGAGTGCTTCTCCGAGTATTCGGACATGTCGATCCGCACCATGGCGCGTTCGTCGTCGAACAGGAAGTCCGCCAGGGCCTTCGCCAGTTCGGTCTTGGCGACGCCGGTGGGGCCGAGGAACAGGAAGGAACCGGTGGGCCGGTTGGGGTCGCTGATTCCGGCCCGGGCCCGGCGGACGGCGTCGGAGACGGCGGTAACGGCCTTGGCCTGGCCGATGAGCCGCTCGCCGATCACGTGCTCCATCTCCAGCAGCTTCTGGCTCTCGCCCTGCAGCATGCGGCCGGCGGGGATGCCGGTCCAGGCGGAAATGACCTCGGCGATGTCGTCGGCGGTGACCTCTTCGGCCACCATGAGGTCCTGCTTGGCCCCGCCGCCGGCCACCCGGGCCGACTCCGCTTCGGCGGCCTCGTTGAGTTCCCGCTCCAGGGCGGGAAGTTCGCCGTACAGGATCCGGGAGGCGGCCTCGAGGTCGCCCTCGCGCTGGAACTTCTCCGCGGCGGAGCGCAGTTCGTCGATCCTGGCCTTGAGGTCGCCGACGCGGTTCAGGCCGGCTTTCTCGGCTTCCCAGCGGGCGTTGAGCGCTGAAAGCTCTTCCTTCTTGTCCGCCATGTCCGCCCGGATGGCGGCCAGCCGCTCCACCGATGCGGGATCGGTCTCGTTGGCCAGGGCCAGTTCCTCCATGGTCAGGCGGTCCACCTGGCGGCGCAGCTGGTCGATCTCCTCCGGGGCGGAGTCGATTTCCATCCGCAGCCGGGACGCGGCCTCGTCGACGAGGTCGATGGCCTTGTCCGGGAGCTGGCGGCCGGAGATGTAGCGGTTGGAGAGCGTGGCGGCGGCGACGAGGGCGGAGTCGGCGATGGCGACCTTGTGGTGCGCCTCGTAGCGTTCCTTGAGTCCGCGCAGGATGCCGATGGTGTCCTCCACGCTCGGCTCCCCGACGAAGACCTGCTGGAAACGGCGTTCCAGCGCGGGGTCCTTCTCGATGTTTTCGCGGTACTCGTCCAGCGTGGTGGCGCCGATCAGCCGCAGCTCGCCGCGGGCCAGCATGGGCTTGAGCATGTTCCCGGCGTCCATGGAGCTGTCCCCGGACGCGCCGGCCCCCACCACGGTGTGGATCTCGTCGATGAAGGTGACGATCTGGCCTTCGGAGCCCTTGATTTCCTCCAGGACGGCTTTGAGCCGTTCCTCGAATTCGCCGCGGTACTTGGCGCCGGCCACCATGGACGCGAGGTCCAGTGCGATCAGGGTCTTCCCGCGCAGGCTTTCGGGCACGTCACCGGCGACGATCCGCTGGGCAAGGCCTTCGACGACGGCGGTCTTGCCGACGCCGGGTTCGCCGATGATGACGGGGTTGTTCTTGGTCCGGCGGCTCAGCACCTGGATGATGCGGCGGATCTCGGCGTCGCGGCCAATCACCGGGTCCAGCTTGCCGGAGCGGGCAATCGCGGTGAGGTCGGTGCCGTACTTCTCCAGGGCCTGGAAGGTGTTCTCAGGATTGGCAGTGTCCACCTTGCGGTCGCCGCGGACCCCCGGGAGGGCAGCGAGCAGGGCCTCGTGGGAGGCGCCGGCGTCGCGCATCAGCTTGCCGACGGCGTCACTTCCGGACGCGAGCCCCAGCAGCAGGTGCTCGGTGGAGACGAACGAGTCGCCGAGCTGGTCGGCCTCGTTCTGGGCGTTCTTGATGGCCTGCAGGGCGGTGCGGGACAGCTGCGGCTGCTGCACCGAGCTGCCGGAGGTGGAGGGAAGGGCCTTGATCGCGGTGCTGGCCTGGACGCTGACGGAATCCGGGTCCGCGCCGGTGGCGCGGAGGAGCGCCACGGCCACACCCTCGCGCTGGTCCATCAGCGCCTTGAGCAGGTGGGCGGGTTCGAGCTGGGGGTTGCCCGCCGTCGAGGCGTTCATGGCGGCTGCCGCAAGAGCCTCCTGGCTCTTGGTGGTGAATTTGGCGTCCAAAGAGAGCTCCTTCCGGGAACATGCTGATATTAAAGTTGAGTCTACTCCGCTCAACTTTGCATGAGGTCCCTTTGGCTCCATGTTTGCCGACGGCGGAACTGCTGTCTAGGGCCGGAGTTCCCCCGGGCACCCGCTTCACCCCCTGATGGGACATGCCCTCCGCACACTCGGGCCGCTGGACATGGTCCCAATATGTCCATTCCCCGGGCCGAGTGGTGGACATGTCCCTAAGGATTGGACACGAAAAATGAGCATGTCCCCCGCATTCGAGGGCCCGGGCCAGGATGCGGAGCGGGTGCAGCGCGTGCGGGTGCGGCGCTTGTCGCGGCCCTGCCGAGCGCTGCCGGGCCTGCGGCACCGCCGGGCGGCGGCACCAACAGGACTCCCGGCAGCTCAGATGCCGGCCAGGGGGTTTAGGCCCCGCGGGCCAGCTTGACCAGTTCGGCGCACCGTTCGCCGATCATCATGGTGGTGATGTTCGGGTTGACCGTGGTCAACTCGGGCATGACCGAGGCGTCGGCCACCCGCAGCCCGGTGACACCCTTCACCCGCAATTCGGGGTCCAACGGTGACATCCGGTCATCAGGGGAACCCAGCCGGACGGTGCCTGCCGGGTGATACACGGTGTTGTGCGTTGTGCGTATGTACTCGGCGATCTGCGCGTCACTCTGGACGGCCGGGCCCGGGTACAGTTCGGTTCCCACCCAGTCGGCCAGTGCCGGCTGGGCTGCGATCTCGCGCGCCTTCCGGATACCTGCGATCATCACCCGCATGTCATGCGGGTCGGTGAAGTAGCGGGGATCCACCTTGGGCTTGTCACGGAAGTCCCTGCTCCGGAGCTTGACGGTGCCGCGGGAGCGGGCGTGCGTGACATTCGGGGTGAGGCAAAAGCCGTTCTCCGTCGTCGGGAATCCCTGGCGCAGGGTGTGCATGTCGAACGGTACGGAACCGTAATGGAACATAAGGTCCGGCCTATCCAGGCCCTCTTCGGTTGTGGTGAAGATCCCGGCCTCCCACCATTGCGTCGAGGTCTCGGTCATGGGCTGCCTGGCGTCCCACTGAATGACGCCCTCGGGATGGTCCTGGAGGTGCTCGCCAACGCCCGGGGAATCCGCCCGCACCGGAATGCCGAACTCCTCCAGCTGCGCTGCCGGGCCGATGCCGGAGAGCATCAGCAGTTTGGGGGAATCTATGGCCCCGGCAGAGACGATCACCTCGGCGCGGGCGCTCAGCACATGGGTTCTGGCGAAGGCATTGTCCACGACGGCGACTCCGGTGCAACGGTTGCCGCCGTCGAACGTGAGTTCCTTGGCGCGCAGCCCCGTAAGCAAGGTGAAGTTCTTCCGGTCCATGATCGGGTGGATGTAGGACACTGACGAGGACGCCCGGGTGCCGTCCGCCCGCCGGTTGATCTGGAAAAAGCCGGCGCCGTTGATGACGGTCTCGCCGGTGTTGAAGCGGACCTTGGGGATGCCAGCCTGCTCGCAGGCATCCAGCAGCGCACGACCGGTGGGATCCGACGGCGGGACGTTCATCAGGTGAACCGGGCCGCTGTCGCCGTGGTGCGGTGCGTCCGGACCGGCATCCTCGTTGGTTTCCAGCTGCTTGTACAGCCGGTAGGCCATCTCTGCGTTCCATCCGGTGGCGCCGAATTTCTGCTCCCACTCGTTGATGTCCTCCCGGGGCGCCCAGAAAGCGATGCACGAGTTATGGCTGGAGCAGCCCCCCATCACCTTGGCGCGGGCGTGGCGCATGAACGAATTGCCGCTTTCCTGCTCTTCGACGGGGTAGTCCCAGTCATAGCCGGACTCCAGGAGCTCCATCCAGCGGTCCAGTTGCAGGATCTCATCCAGGCCACGGTCATCCGGGCCGGCCTCAACCAGGGCCACCTCTACCGAGGGGTCCTCGCTGAGCCTGGACGCCACAGCCGCACCGGCGGAGCCGCCGCCAACGACGATGTAGTCGAATTCAGCCTTGTTCAGGTTGGTCATGGTGCTACTTCCCCTCGGCGGCTGCAGAACGGTCAGCAAACCATCCCGTCACCTGCGGATCGATGTTGTGGTAGATGTGCTTGGCCTCCTGGTACTCGGCCAGGCCGGTGGGGCCCAGTTCGCGGCCAACGCCGGACTGGCCGAATCCGCCCCATTCGGCCTGCGGCAGGTACGGGTGGAAGTCGTTGATCCAGATGGTGCCGTGGCGCAGTGCCCGGGCCACCCGCTGGGTCTTCCCGGCGTCCTGGGACCAGACGGCCCCGGCGAGGCCGTAGTGGGTGTCGTTGCCGATCTTCACGGCTTCCTCTTCGGTGTTGAAGGTCTCCACGGTGACCACGGGGCCGAACGCCTCATCCACCACCACGGACATGCCGCTCTTGACCTGGTCCAGGATGGTGGGCAGGTAGTAGAAGCCCTTTTCCAGCTCGCCCTCGCCCCACGCACCGCCGCAGCGCAGGCGCGCGCCTTCGGCCACACCCTTGTCCACGTACGCGGTGACCTTGTCGCGGTGGGCTGCGGAGATCAGCGGGCCGGTCTCGGCGTCGGGATCGAAGGGGCCGCCCAAACGGATCTGCCCTGCACGGCGCACCAGCTCGTCCACGAACTTCTCCGCGATGGACTCTTCAACGATCAACCGGGCACCTGCCGAGCAGACCTGGCCGGAGTGCACGAACGCCGCGTTGAGCGCGTTGTCCAGCGCGGCGTCAAAATCGGCGTCCGCGAAGACGATGTTGGGGTTCTTGCCACCCAGTTCCAGGGCCACCTTCTTGACCGATCCTGCTGCCGAGGCGGCAATGGTCTTGCCGGTTTCCAGGCCACCGGTGAAGGAGACGAGGTCGACGTCGGGGTGGCTGGAGAGGACGGAGCCCACGGTCGCGCCGGCGCCGAGGACCAGGTTGGCGACGCCGGCGGGAAGGCCCAGCTCCTGGAGCACGTCCACCATGAGGATGGAGGTGTGCGGGGTCAGTTCGCTGGGCTTGAGAACAAAACTGCAGCCTGCGGCCAGTGCCGGGGCGATCTTCCAGGACGCCTGCAGCAGCGGGTAGTTCCAGGGGGCGATCAGCGAGCAGACGCCCACGGGCTCGTATTCGATCCGGCTCACCACGGTGGGGCTGCCGGCGTCCACCACGCGGCCGGAGTCCTGGCCGGAGAGCTTGCCGAAGTACTCGAAGCAGTTGGCGATGTCGTCCATGTCGATCTCGCTTTCCACCAGGCGTTTGCCCGTGTCCAGCGTCTCGGCGCGCGCAAATTCGGCTTTGCGCTCCCGCAGCCGGTTGGCCACGCTGATCAGGAACGTGCCCCGCTCCAGTGGTGACTTCCCGGACCATTCGCCGGAGTCGAACGCTGCCCTGGCCGCCTCCACGGCGCGTGTGGAATCCTCTGCGGTGCCTTCAGAGACAGTGCCCACCAGTTCGCCGTCGGCGGGGCAGTGAATATCCCGGGTGCCGCCGTCGGATGCTGCAGTCCAACTGCCGCCAATGAATAGCGTTTCGGTGCTCATTTCGTTTCCTCCTGCGTTTCGAAGTCAGATTCCCAATTGTCTTTTGCCACCTGGTCCTCGACCAGGACAGTATTTCCAGGTGCTGCACGGTTCAGGTGCAGGAATTCAAGGTGCTGCTCGTAGTGGTCCAGGACGTCCGTGATGACCTGTTCCTTGGTGTATCCCATGAGGTCGTAGCCGTGGCTGCCCTCCTGGGAGAACACCTCCATGCGGTAGTAGTGGTCGTCCGGATCGACGCGGCGGGTGGCATAGCTGGGGGTCTCGTACTGGACCGGGTAGATCTGGTACTTGAAGGCCCGCTCATCCCCCATGGCCAGCTGCAGGTCGATGCTCTGGATGCCGCAGGCCTCAACGGTGGTCGCGGTGAGCGCGGTTTCGGCGCCCTGCGCCTTGAGCTCCGCTTCAACTTCCTGCAGCGCAGGAATGGCCACTGTCTCCGCGAAGCGGATGGTCTGTTTGCGCCCGGGGTAGCTCATGGCGCGGGTGAGGCGTTGCCGCCAGGTGCGCCCGCCGCGCTGCTCGCTGGAGCGGCCTGTGATGATGCCGGGCAGGCTGGCGCGGTAACTGTCGTTGAGCGAGTTCTCCACCCGAAGGGCCTTGTAGAGGCCCAGCATGATCAGTACCAGCAGCAGCGACAGCGGCAGGCCCATGACAATCGTGGCGTTCTGCAGCGTGGTGACACCGCCCACGGTCAGCATGGCCAGGGTCAGCAGCCCGGTGGCCACTGCCCAGAACACGCGCATCCACTCGGGGCCGTCGGAGTCGGCGTCCTTGAGGTACGAGCTGAAGTTGGACATCACCAGCGCGCCGGAATCCGCCGACGTCACGTAGAAGAGCAGGCCGGTGAAGGTGGCGACGGCGGCCGTGACTGGAACTGCCGGGTACTCCGCCAGCAGGCTGTAGAAACCGCGCTCGGGATGGCTCATGGCCGTCTCGCCGAAGGCCATGTTGCCGTTCATGATCAGGTCCAGGCTGGAATTTCCGAAGATGGAGATCCACAGCACGATGAAGATGAAGGGGACGGTCATGGTCCCCAGCACGAACTGCCGGATGGTGCGGCCTCGGGAAATGCGGGCCAGGAACAGGCCAACAAACGGAGCCCAAGCGATCCACCATGCCCAGAAGAACAGGGTCCAGGCATTCATCCAGTCCGTGGGCCTGTCATATGCGAAAGTGTCCAGGGTCATGGCCGGGAAACGGCTCATGACATCGCCGACGTTCTGGACCATTCCATCGAGCAGGAAGTTCGTCTTGCCGGTGACCAGGATAAACAGCATCAGGACCACGGCCAGGATCACGTTCAATTCGGACAGCCGCCGGATGCCCTTCTCGACGCCGGAGACCACCGAAACGGTGGCCATCACCACGGACAACGCGATCAGGCCGATCTGCACCGCCAGGTTCTCCGGAATGCCGAACATGAAGTTCAGCCCGTAGTTGAGCTGCACGACGCCGATACCCAGGGAGGTGGCGATGCCGAAGATGGTCCCCAGGAGCGCGGCGATGTCCACCGCATGACCGATGGGGCCCTCGATCTTCTTGCCGAAGATCGGGTACAGCGCCGAGCGGATGCTCAGCGGCAGGTTATGCCGGTACGCGAAGTAACCCAGCGCCAGCCCCATCAAGGCATAGAGCGCCCAGCCCGTGAGCCCGTAGTGGAACAGCGTCCACACCAGGGCCTGGCGCGCGGCCTCCGGGTTGCCGCCTTCGCCCTGCGGAGGGGCCAGGTATTGGCTGACCGGTTCTGAGACCGAGAAAAACATCAGGTCGATGCCGATTCCCGCCGCGAAAAGCATTGCAGCCCACGTGAACAGTCCGAACTGTGGCTTCGAGTGGTCCGGGCCAAGCTTGGTCTTTCCCACGCGGGACAGTGCTGCTACGAGAACGAACACCAGGACCGCGGTGACGATCAGGAAGTAGTACCAGCCCATGTTGGTGGACACCCACCCGACCATGGCCCCAATGACGGTTTCGGCATTTTCCTTCGCGAGGATGGCCCAGAGCGCGATCCCCACGACGCCGGTGGCGGACCCGATGAAGACGGTCTTGTTGACCCGGGTCTTTCGCTCCACTCCTCCATCCGGTGCGCCCGGGGCTGCGGTCGAGTTTGACCTGACGGTGTCACTTTGGCTCATGGATTCCATTTCGGTTCGTGAGGCTGCGGGAGGGACACCGGTGCGGGCACAATGATGCGGTCAGGGCTGTTTCCAGCCGGAGTCATGTCCTGTCGGCGGCGTCCCGGCGGGTCTGGCTCAGCCATCGAGGCTAGCAATCCAGCCCACCGATGGCTCAGTTTAGTGAGTGCTGTCACTCGAACGGACCGGGCTGCAGGGGGTCACATCCGTTCGTGTTTACGCCAGTCGGGTTCCGCCACGTGGACGTTAAACCATTTCGACGGTCGGCTCCCCCAAGGAGCCGACCGTCGATTGATGGGGGCTGGTCCGATGTCGGCGGACCAGCTCCGTGGAACGGTCGAGGGAACCGCTCCTCCGCGGGATTCTGCTGTTCAGGTATCTTGTCACACGCATGACAACTCTGTCACGTATATTCTTGAGGGGTCCCGTGGGTAGTCTGTGTCCATGGACGAGACACCGGCACCGAAGCACCACACCACCCGATCCGTTTTCCTGGACAAGGAACACCCTGCCGCCTGGCGGGCCCTCAACGGACTGGGCCTGAAAGCCAAGGAGGCCGCGGATGAAGCCGGCCTGGACCAGACGCTGATCGAGCTGTTGAACGTCCGTATCTCGCAGATCAACGGCTGCGCCTTCTGCCTGGACCTGCACGTGGGCGACGCCGTGAAACACGGCGAATCCGCCCAGCGCCTGGCCGTCCTCCCGGCCTGGCGGGACACGGACCTCTTCACCGAGAAGGAACGCGCCGCCCTGACCCTGGCCGAGGCCATCACCAACATCTCGGACGCCGGCGCCCGTGAGCACGAGGGCGCTGCCGCCCGGAAACACCTCACGGACGGGGAGTTCTCCGCCATCAGCTGGCTGGTGATCGCCATGAACGCCTTCAACCGGGTGTCAATCGTCAGCCAGCACCCCGTCCGCAAGGGCCGCGGGTAGCCGGCCGCCGCCGAACGCCTCCAGCCGAGGACAACCACCCGCCGTCACGCCGGGTAGATCGACACCGCCGCCGCCTTGACCACGAAATAGACCTCAAGGCCGGGAGCCAGGCCCAGGTCCGCGGACGCTGCAGGGGTCACGTCCGCGGACAGCTCCCCGGCGCGGACCCGGATCTGGTCCCCGTGCGGCTCCAGGTCCGTGACCGTGACGCGGAACGAGTTCCGCGGGCTGCCGTGCGCCTCGCCCAGGAACACTGACACGGCCGACGGCGGGAACGCCGCCACACCGGCCTGCCCGGATACGAGCGGCGCATCCTGCTGACCCGCGAACTCCAGACCCCCGGCGGACCGGATCCCGGCGGACGTCGCGGTCCCGGCCACCAGGTTCAGCCCGGCCAGTCCCGCGGCAAAACGGCTGCGCGGCCGCCGGAGGACTTCACGGGTGGGCCCGTCCTCGGTGATCCGGCCCTCCTCCATCACGATCACCCGGTCCGCGAGCATGTACGCATCCAGGACGTCGTGGGTGACGATGATGGCACGCCGCCCGGCCAGCACCCGCTTGAGCAGCCGCCGCAGCAGCGGAGCCGCATGGATGTCCAGGGCGGAGAGCGGCTCATCCAGCAGCAGCACCTCCGGATCCACCGCCAGGGCACGGGCCGCCGCCACGCGCTGCGCCTGCCCGCCGGACAGCTCCCCGGGCCGGCGGCCGGCGAGATCGGCGGCGTCGACCTCGGCCAGCCAGCGCCGGGCGGCCTCCCGCGCTTCCCGTTTGGGAACCCCCGCGCTCCGCGGCCCGAAGGCGACGTTTTCGAGGGCGCTCAGGTGCGGAAACAGCAGGGGATCCTGGGCCAGCAGGGCGGTTCCGCGGCGGTGCGGCGCAGTCCAGGTGTGCACGCCTGCGCCAAGCTCGAACAGCACCCGGCCGTTCACTGCGGACCGGCCGGTGTCCGGGCGGAGCAGCCCGGCGATCACAGCGAGCAGGGTCGATTTCCCTGCCCCGTTCGGGCCGAGGACGGCAACCGTCTCGCCCGGCGCCAGGCTCAGCGACACCTCAAAGCGGCGGGCGGCGAGGGCGGCGTCGAAAGTGAACGTCATGAGGCCACCCTCTCCGGGAGGCCGGTGCGGGCCGCTCTGCCGCGGGAGCCCGCAGGCGCGGGTCCCCGGTAGGAGAGCCCGACGACGACGACCGCCACCACGACCAGAAGCAGCGACAGCGCGACGGCGGCGTCGGCGTCGGTCTCCCGCTGCAGGTAGATCTCCAGCGGCAGTGTGCGGGTGACGCCCTGCAGGCTGCCGGCGAAGGTGAGTGTGGCGCCGAAT
>DATITT010000306.1:0-7404 GCA_035467435.1 Arthrobacter sp.
GATGGGCGCGCCCAGGGGCATCACCGCGGCGGCGCCGAGGTTTTCCAGCCGCAGGGCCAGTACCGGGTCATCGTTGGTATATGCCAGGACCTTGAACCCTGGGCCCACAAGCTGCTCGGTGGCCTCGACGAGCTCCACGGCGTCCGGCAGCAGGGTGTGCTCGTCCGCTATGACTTCCAGCTTCACCCAGTCCGTTTCGAGGGCCTCGCGGGCCAGTTCGGCGGTCAGCACGGCATCCTTGGCGGTGAAGCATCCGGCGGTGTTGGGCAGCACCCGGATGTTGTGGTCCAGCAGCAGCTGGAACAGCGACCCGGCCTCCGCGGGCGAGTAGCGCCGCATCGCGACGGTGGTCAGTTCGGTGCCGGAGGCCAGCAGCGCAGCCCCCAGACCGTCCAGGCTCGGCGCCCCGCCGGTGCCCATGATCAGCCGCGATCCCAGCTGCACGCCGTCGACCGTGAAGGGATCGGCCACGGCCGGTGGGACTCCCGGGGCCGCTGACCACGTGGTTTCCGCCATGCCGCTCATCCTCCCTGTACCGCCGTGACCAGCTCGATGTCGTCGCCGTCGGCGAGCGCGGTGCCGTGCCATTGGCTGCGCGGAACCACCGCCGCGTTGCGGGCCACGGCAACCCCAAGTTTCCCGCCGTCCGCGGACTGGCCGTTCGGGGCCAGCGGCCGGCCGGTGACCCGGCTGACCAGGGTGCTGACCGAGGCGCCGTCGGGGAGCGAGTGCTCGGTTCCGTTCAATCTGATGTTCATACCGTTTCCTTGCTGTGCTCAGGGGTGGTGTCCCGGTGGGCTGCATGCCCGGGGGCTGTTTCTGGTGGTTCGGCAGCCGGCGGTCCGGAGCCCGGCGTGCCGGCGGCGAATCTGTCCGGCCGGAACTGCGCCCAGCGCGGGTCCGCGACGCCGTCCAGCAGCTGCCGGCAGATCTCCGCAGCAGCGGGTGTCAGCAGGATTCCGTGCCGGAAGAACCCGGTGGCGATGATCAGCCCCGCCACGTCCCCGTGACGCCCCGGATCCGCGACCCGGCCCAGCATCGGCGCGTTGTCCGGGGTCCCGGGCCGTGCCCTCGCGGTGGCCTCGAGCAGTTCCAGTTCGGCGACGGCGGGGACCAGCTGCTGCGCGTCGCGCAGCAGCTGGTAGACGCCGCCGGCGGACACGGCGCTGCCGGCCGGGTTGCTGCCGGCCGGGGCCGCTGTCTGGCTCTCGTCACCGAGGGAATCCTCCCGCTGGGTGGCGCCGATCACCACCGTGCCGTCCGGCCGGGGAACGAGGTAGACCGGCACCCCACGGACCAGGCCCCGCACCGTCGAGGTCAGCAGCGGCCGCAGTTTTTCCGGCACCCGGAGCCGGAGGATGTCGCCGTGGACCGGCCGCAGCGGCAACCGAAGTCCGGCGGGCAGGCCCTCAAGCGCGGCGGCACCCAGTCCGTTGGCCACAATGGTTTCCCCTGCCCGGACGGAGCCGCCACCGGCAAGGCGGGCGCCCACCACCCGCCCGTCCGCCCAGAGCAGCCCGGCAGCGCGCCGGCTGATGGTCTGGCAGCGGCTGTCGGCGGCCAGGAGTCCGCTCATCCGGCCGAGCAGACGGCGCGGGTCCACCTGGTGGTCGGCGGGGATGTCGAAAGCGCAGGAGATGCCCGGGCTCAGGAACGGCTCACGCACCCGCGCCTCACGGACGGTCAGCGGCTCCACGGCGAGGCCGTGCGCCTGCTGGACGATGCGCAGGTCCGCGAGCGCCCGGCGGTCGGCGGCATCGGCCCCCACGGCGAGGGTCGGCGTCGTGAGGTAACCCGTCCCGGTGGCCCCGGTTCCATCGGCCGGTCCGGCGTCCAGTCCGGCGACGAAAGCTGGCCAGAGGCTCGAGGATTCCAGCATGAGCTCCAGGAGCGCCTTCTCCTGGTAGTGCAGTTCACTCACCGGAGCGAGCATGCCGGCGGCAGCCCAGCTGGCGCCGCTTCCGGGGGCGTCGTCGATCAGGGCGACCGAACGGCCCGAGAGTCTCGCCGCCCGGGCGATCCCGTGGCCGACGACTCCCCCGCCGATCACGGCAACGTCGTAACATTGCCGTGGTCCGGCGTCATCGGCCGTCGCTGCTGCAGGTTCAGTGTCAGCTGTCGTGGACGAGCCGCGGTCGGGTGTGGGGCCCATGAAAGATTCCTTCCCTACGCCGGTACTAACCGGATCAGGTCAAGCGGTCGGCTCTGACGCCCTCTCAGCCGGCCGGTGCCGGACGCCTGTGGCGTGATCGGCTGCGGCGGGCTCCCGCGGTATTCGCCCAGTGTAGGGGAACTAGGCTGGAGGAATGAGCCAGGATGCCGCCCACACCACTGCCCGCCTATACCTTTGCACCGGTGCACGCCGGGACCGCGGCGACTTTGCGGACTTCGTGGACGCGGCATTTGCCGGCGGCGTCGACATCATCCAGCTGCGCGACAAGTTCCTGGAGGCAGCCGAGGAGCTCGAACTCCTGGAGATCCTGCACCAGGCGGCCCGCCGCCACGGCCGGCTCTGGGCCGTCAATGACCGGGCGGACCTTGCCTCGCTCTCCGGGGCTCCGGTGTTCCACATCGGGCAAAAGGACATCCCCCTTCGGGCCGCGCGGGACTTCCTCGGGAATGGCACCGCGATCGGGCTCTCCACACATAGCCCGGACCAGGTGGACGCGGCCATCGCTTCCTCCAGCGGCCGCAATGGCCTGGACTACTTCTGCGTCGGGCCGGTATGGGCCACCCCCACCAAGCCGGGGCGCGCCGCCGTCGGACTTGAGCTGGTGCGCTACGCGGCCGACGCGACCCGCCGGGCACCGGCTCTGGGCGACGGCACACGCGAGGGCAAGGCCGCGGGCGTGGTGCCGTGGTTCGCGATCGGCGGCATTGACCTCGGAAATGTGGAGCAGGTGGTGGAGGCGGGTGCACGCAGGATCGTGGTGGTCCGCGCCATCACCGAAGCCGACGATCCCGCGGACGCCGCCCGGGCCCTGCTCGCGGCACTCGACGCCGCGGGGGACTGAGCACGCGGGAACTGGTGCTGTCCCGGCTGTCCGCTCAGCCGGCCAGGCCGAGCTCGGTCATCCGGTGTGCGTGTTTCGCCGCCAGGTCGCCCATCAGCTCGCGGACCAGTTCCTTGGACCGGTCCTCGTCCGCGCCGATCAGTCCCCCGATGAATGAGTGCTCGAAACTAACCCGCTGCGCCTGGGTCAGTGCTTCCCCGAGCAGGCGCCTCGCCCACAGCGCCAGCCGCGAGGCCAGCCGCGGGTCGTCGGCCAGGGCTGTCTTGAGCCGCTCCCGCAGCACCGCCGTCGCGCCCCCGTCGGACTGGATCTGCTCCACCAGGGGCCGGGTCCCGGCGTCGACGTAGCGGGAAACGGCGCGGTAGAAATCGGCGGAGACGGTGTCGATCACGTACGCCTTCATCAAGGATTCGTACCAGTCCGCCGGCCGGGTGCGTTCGTGGAAGTGGTCCACGGACGGCTGGAACGGCAACATGGCGACCTCCGCGTCCAGGCCCATGGCGTCGAGTTTGGCGCTCACGAGCTCATAGTGCTGGAACTCGACCACCGCGAGCCGTCCCAGCACCGCCCGGTCGTGGAGGGTGGGTGAATACCGCGCATCCGAGGAGAGCCGTTCGAAGGCGGAAAGCTCGCCGTATGCCATAACACCGAGCAGATCCATCAGGAAACTGTTGTAACGGGCTGGATCAGCCGGGGATGTGCTCATGATCCAAGACTAATGGCGCAAATGAAGCTAATCTGATTTTCGTGTCACATCATCGCTTGACCCCAAGTGTCCACCAGCAGAAGAACCAACTGGCCGAGGCGCTCAACGCGCTGCGCACGACGCTGGAGCTGCCGGGCCCCTTCCCCGAGGACGCACTCCGGGAAGCCAAGGAGGCCGTCGCCGGGCATGAGCTGCCGGAGCTGGATTTCACGCACATCGAGTTTGTGACCATCGATCCGGCGTCCTCCACCGACCTGGACCAGGCCCTCTTCATTGACCGTTCCGGTGAGGGCTATAAGGTCTTCTACGCGATCGCCGACGTCCCTTCCTTCGTGGCCCCCGGCGGGGCGCTCGACGCCGAAACCCGCCGCCGCGGCCAGACCTTCTACACCCCGGACGGCAGGATTCCGCTGCATCCGGAAATCATCAGCGAAGAAGCCGGCAGCCTGCTGGCCGGCCAGCACTGTGCTGCGTTTGTCTGGGAATTCGAGCTGGACGCCGCGGCCGAGGTGTCCGCGGTGCTGGTCCGGCGCGCGACGGTCCGCAGCCGGGCGAAGCTCAGCTACCGGGGGGTGCAGGCCGAGCTCGACGCCGGCACCGCCGCGCCCGTGCTGCAGCTGCTCAAGGAAGTCGGGATAAAGCGGGTTGAGCTGGAACGGCTCCGCGGCGGCGCCAGCCTGAACATGCCGGAACAGGAAATCGAACAGCTCGCCGACGGCGGCTACCGGATTGCCGCTGCGCCGCCGCTGCCCGTGGAGGACTGGAACGCCCAGATCTCCCTGATGACGGGGATGGCCGCCGCGGAGATCATGCTGGCGGGCAAGGTCGGCATCCTGCGCACCATGCCGGCCCCGGATGAAGCCTCACTGGCTCATTTCCACCGCCAGACCCGTGCCCTGGGCAAGCCCTGGGACGGCGAAGTGAGCTACGGCGAATACCTGCGCACCCTCGATCCGACGGACCCGCGGCAGCTGGCGATCGTGCACTCGGCCGGCATGCTGTTCCGCGGCGCCGGTTACACCCCCTTCGACGGGACCGTACCCGAGGCCGCCACCCAGGCCGCCATCGGCGCTGCCTATGCCCATTCCACCGCCCCGCTGCGCCGGCTGATCGACCGGTTCGTCCTGGTGATCTGCGAGGCGCTGAGCAACGGCATGGCTGTCCCGGACTGGGCCCGCGAGGCTCTTCCCTCCCTTCCTTCGATCATGGCGACCTCGGACCAGCTGGCTGCCAAACTGGAACGCCTCTCCCTCGACACCGTCGAGGCGGCGCTCCTGGTGAACCACGTCGGCCAGGAGTTCGACGCCGGCGTGATTTCCGGTTCCAAGATTGCCCGTAACGGGAAACCGACGAACGGGAAGAGTGGGAACGGAAAGAGCAGCAACGCAAGCGGCGGTACCAAGCCGGGGAACGGCAATGGACCCTCCGGGATTGTGCAGATCGCCGAGCCCGCGGTCACCGCCCGCTGCCCCGGCGAACTGGAACCCGGCACCCAGGTCCGGGTGCGGATTGTGTCCTCGGACATTGCCACCCGCGAGGTCCGGCTGGAACTGGTGGGCTAAGCGATCGGTTGTGCTCCAGCGCGCCGCCTGCGGTGTCAGTCGAGGATCCGGGCCGCGTGCGGCTAGACTGGAAAGGTAGATATGGATGCCCGGTCGTTGATTTCCTTGATTTTCGAATTCAACAAGCCCGCCCCTACGCGATCTTGAGACAGACCCGCTGGTCCCCAGTGCCAGCATTTAGATAGCCCGCGATCGGCTTCCACTGGAATTGCTTGCGTGCCTGAGCGTGCTCCGGAACGGCCACCCGGCCGGCCCCGTTGAGCAAGCAGCGCAGCCCAAATGAATAAGGAAACTCCCCTAGTGAGTGAATTGCACACACACCAGCTTCTGACCGACGAATCCGGAACGGAAACGCTCGAGCCTGAAGAGACCATCATCTCGGACGAGAAGCCGCATGAGATCGCCGAAAAGACCTTCGCCGACTTCAACGTCCGCGCCGACATCGTGGAATCGCTGGCCGACGCCGGCATCACGCACCCCTTCCCGATCCAGGCCATGACGCTGCCGGTCGCCCTCAGCGGCCACGACATCATCGGCCAGGCCAAGACCGGCACCGGCAAGACCCTCGGCTTCGGCATCCCGGCGCTGCAGCGGGTCGTCGGACCGGACGACGCGGGCTATGACAAGCTGCCGGCCCCGGGTGCCCCGCAGGCCCTGGTGATCGTGCCGACCCGCGAGCTGGCCGTCCAGGTCGCCGGCGACCTGCAGAACGCCGCCCGCAAGCGCAACGCCCGCATCACCACGATCTACGGCGGCCGCGCCTACGAGCCGCAGGTCGAAGCGCTGCAGCAGGGCGTCGAGGTCGTCGTCGGCACCCCCGGCCGCCTCATTGACCTTTACAAGCAGAAGCACCTGGTCCTGAAGAACGTCAAGATGGTCATCCTGGACGAGGCTGACGAAATGCTGGACCTTGGCTTCCTCCCGGACGTCGAGACCCTGATCGCGGGCACCCCCGCCGTCCGCCAGACCCTGCTGTTCTCGGCCACCATGCCCGGTCCGGTCGTCGCGATGGCGCGCCGCTACATGACGAAGCCGACGCACATCCGCGCCGCCGACCCGGACGACGAGGGACTCACCAAGCGCGACATCCGCCAGCTGATCTACCGTGCCCACAGCATGGACAAGATCGAGGTCGTCGCCCGCATCCTGCAGGCCCGCGGCCGCGGCCGCACCATCATCTTCACCAAGACCAAGCGCACCGCCGCCAAGGTTGCCGAGGAACTCGTGGACCGCGGCTTCGCCGCCGCCGCCATCCACGGCGACCTGGGCCAGGGCGCCCGCGAGCAGGCCCTCCGCGCCTTCCGCAACAACAAGGTGGACGTCCTCGTCGCCACCGACGTCGCTGCCCGCGGCATCGACGTAGACGACGTCACCCACGTCATCAACTACCAGTGCGTTGAAGACGAAAAGATCTACCTGCACCGCGTCGGCCGCACCGGCCGTGCCGGCAACAAGGGCACGGCCGTGACCTTCGTGGACTGGGACGACATGCCCCGCTGGGGCCTGATCAACAAGGCCCTGGGCCTGAGCGTTCCGGAGCCCGTGGAAACGTACTCCTCCTCGCCGCACCTTTTCGAGGAACTCGACATCCCCGCGGGCACCAAGGGCAGGCTGCCCCGTGACAAGCGTGTGCTGGCCGGCGTCAACGCCGAGGTCCTGGAGGACCTGGGCGAGACCGGCAAGAAGAACGCCCCCCGCACGGGACAGAGCACCGGCGGACGCGACAATGCCCGCGGCGGACGCGACGCCGGCGCTACCGGCGGCGGTCGTGAAGCCAACGCCACCGGCGGCGGACGCGAGGGCGGCCGCACCACCGGCGGCCGTGACGGCGGCCGCACCGCCGGCGGCAGCCGCGACACCCGCCGCGGCGGCAGCGCCAGTGGCGGCCAGGACAGTGGACGCTCCGGCGACCGCCGTCGTCGTCCGGCCGAGGCTGAAGCCAGCACCGGCCCCGCCGCCGAGGCACCGGCCCGGTCCGCCGCGGCCGCGCCGACCGAGGTCGACCGCGCCACCCGCGCCCGCCGCCGCACCCGCACCCGCCGCCACAACGGCGAAGTGGTCGCAGGCGAGGCACAGGCCGGGGCTCCGGCAGGCAGCACCGAGGCCTAAACCCCTTCATGAC
>DATITT010000307.1:0-6085 GCA_035467435.1 Arthrobacter sp.
ACACCCGCGCCGCTGCCCGCCGCTTCTTCAAGAACGACGTCCACTCCGTGGTTGTCCGTTCTCTGCAGATGCTGGCCCGCCGCGGCGAGGTGGATGCCCAGGCTCCTGCCCAGGCGATCGAGAAGTACCGTCTGCACAACGTCAACGCCGGCACCACCGGCAACGCGGGCGGCGACTCCTAGAGTCACCCCCAGCAGCAACGACGGCGGTCCCCACCGAAAGGCGGGGGCCGCCGTGGTTGTTTAAGCCCCGTTCCCGTTCCGGTGCCGGACCCGGTCAAGCTGCCGGGCCGCATTGTGATCCGGCACTGTGATCCAGCACATTGTGCGTTGTAGCCTTTACACAAATGGAGCTTGGGCGGCAGGCCCCGTATGCTCGAAGCATGGCCGAGCCGATCACCACTCCCGCAAAACGCAAGCCCGCCTCGAGGGCTATGCCGCCGGAGAAGGTCGAAACGCTCAAGAAGCTTCGGGCGAGCGTCGGGCAGCTCTCCACGACGACGCTGCGCCAGCTCGAAAAATCCTTGCCGTGGTACAGCCGGCTGAACTCCGACGAGCGCTCGGCCCTGGGCATGGTGGCCCAGAACGGCATCGCCGCCTTTGTCACCTGGTACGAGCGCCCCAGCTCGCCGTCGTGGATCCTGTCCGACGTTTTCGGTACGGCGCCGACCGAGCTCACCCGCTCCATCAGCCTGCAGAAAGCCCTCCAGCTGATCCGGATCGTCGTGGAAGTGGTGGAGGACCAGGTGCCCGTGATCGCCCCGGAGGCGGACCAGGGCGCGCTGCGCGAGGCGGTGTTGCGGTACTCCCGCGAGGTGGCTTTCGCCGCCGCCGATGTCTACGCCCGTGCTGCCGAAACCCGCGGTTCGTGGGACACCCGGCTGGAGGCGCTCATTGTGGACGCGATCCTGCGCGGCGAAAACACCGACGCCCTGCGGTCCCGGATCGCCGCCCTGGGCTGGAAGGCACAGGAGCGCTTCACCGTTATGGTGGGCAATTCGCCGTCGGAACCGAACGCCAGCTACGTCAGCGAGCTGCGCCGCACCGCCGGGCGGTTCGCCGAGGACGCCCTCGTCGGGATCCAGGGCGACCGGCTCATCCTCATCCTCGGCGGGCTCCATGACCGCGAAACCGCCTACCTGAAGCTCGCGGAACTCTTCGCCCCGGGCCCGGTGGTCTACGGCGCCGAAGAGGGTTCCCTGCTGGAGGCCAGCGGTTCTGCCCAGTCCGCGTTCGCCGGGCTGACCGCTGCCCGCGCCTGGCCGGCCGCGCCGCGCCCGGTCGCGGCCGATGACCTTCTGCCGGAGCGTGTGATTTCCGGTGACGACGCCGCCCGGCGCTGCCTCGTGAAGAACATCTACCGGCCCCTGGTCGCGGCCTCCAACGGCCTGGTGGAGACGCTCGGCACCTACCTCGAGCTGGGCCATTCACTCGAGGCCACGGCCCGCGAACTCTTCGTCCATGCCAACACCGTGCGCTACCGGCTCAAGCGCGTTTGCGATGTCACGGGCTGGGACCCGCTGTTGCCGCGGGAGGCCTTTGTGCTCCAGACAGCCCTCGTTGTTGGCCGGCTTGCGGCCCCGCCGAAGCCCGCCACGGAACGACAGCCGTCGCGGAATAGCCCCTAAGAAGTTGTAGACTTCCTACAAAGTGACCCTGTGAGCTTGGTGCATGAATGCACCGATAATCTCGCCGTAGTTTGGAAAGCTGGATACGTGCTTGCAATCGTCTGCCCTGGACAGGGCTCCCAGACCCCTGGTTTCCTCGCCCCCTGGCTGGAACTGCCGCCCGTGGCAGGCCATCTGGCCGCCCTCAGCGAAATCGCAGGTATCGACCTCGCCGCCCACGGGACCACCTCCGATGAGGAGACCATCAAGGACACCGCTGTTGCGCAGCCGCTGATCGTCGCGGCCGGTCTGGTGGCCGCGAGGTCCCTGTTCGACGTCGAACTCGGCACCCTGCCCGTCATCCTCGCCGGCCACTCCGTCGGGGAGATCACCGCCACCGCCCTGGCCGGTGTGCTGACGGAAACCGAAGCCATGACCTTCGTCCGGGAGCGCGCCAACAGCATGGCGGCTGCCGCTGCGGCCACTCCCACCGGCATGAGCGCCGTGGTCGGCGGCGACGCGGCCGAGGTTCTGGCCGCGATCGAGGCGTGCGGTGCCACGGCAGCCAACGTCAACGGCGCCGGCCAGACCGTTGCGGCCGGAACCCTGGACCAGCTCAAGGCCCTTGCGGCGAACCCGCCGGCCAAAGCCCGGGTCATCCCGCTGAAGGTTGCCGGCGCGTTCCACACCCAGCACATGTCCCCCGCCGTCGCGGCGCTGCAGGCCCTCCGGCCCAAGCTGCACCCGCGGAACCCGCAGGTGCCCCTGCTCTCCAACTTCGACGGCGCGGAAGTCACCGATGGTGCCGCCGCCGTCGGGAGCCTGATCGCCCAGGTTTCGCGCCCGGTCCGTTGGGACCTCTGCATGGAAACGCTGGTGAAGCGCGGCGTGACCGGCGTGATTGAGCTGGCTCCGGCCGGGACGCTTGCCGGACTCGCCAAGCGCGGCATGCCGGGTGTGAAGACCGTGACCGTCAAGACCCCGGACGACCTGTCCGCCGCCCTGGCCCTATTCGCAGAACTGGAAGGACAGGCATGAGCGTGCCCACGTTGAAGCAGGCCCCCCTGCACGAGAACACCCGCGTCATGGGGGTCGGCGCGTACCGGCCCGACGTGATCGTTACCAACGATGACGTCTGCCAGTGGATCGACTCCTCCGACGAGTGGATCCGCCAACGCACCGGCATCATCCCCCGGCACCGCGCCCCCGCCGACGTCAGCGTGATCGACATGGCCGAGGGCGCTGCCCGCGAGGCCCTGCAGAAGGCCGGCATCGAGGCCTCCCAGCTCGGCGCCGTCATTGTCTCGACGGTGACGCACCCCTACGCGACGCCATCCGCCGCGGCGAGCCTCGCCGACCGCCTCGGTGCGACGCCGGCGCCGGCCTTTGACATCTCCGCCGCGTGCGCCGGGTACTGCTACGGCATCGCCCAGGCCGACGCGCTGGTCCGCTCCGGCGCCGCCGACTACGTCCTCGTGGTCGGTGCGGAAAAGCTCTCGGACGTCATCGACAACACCGAGCGCACCATCTCCTTCCTCCTCGGCGACGGCGCTGGCGCCGTTGTGATCGGCCCCTCCGACACCCCGGGCATCGGCCCCTCGGTGTGGGGCTCGGACGGCAGCAAGTGGGACGCGATCGGCATGACCGGCTCCATGCTGGACCTCCGCGAGCTCGCCACGGCGGGCAAGCAGGGCGCGCTGAGCGTCGAGGAAGCCGCCGTCACCGACGCGGCGCTCTGGCCGACGCTGCGCCAGGACGGCCAGACGGTGTTCCGCTGGGCAGTCTGGGAGATGGCCAAGGTGGCCCAGCAGGCGCTGGACGCTGCCGGCATCAGCGCCGACGACCTCGCGGCCTTCATCCCGCACCAGGCGAACATGCGGATCATCGACGAGATGGCCAAGAAGCTGAAGCTGCCGGAGAACGTCATCATCGCGCGGGACATTGCCGACGCAGGCAACACCTCCGCAGCCTCCATCCCCCTGGCCACCCACCGCCTGCTGCAGGAAAACCCGCAGCTCAGCGGCGGGCTTGCACTGCAGATCGGCTTCGGTGCCGGACTGGTCTTCGGTGCCCAGGTGATCGTGCTTCCGTAGGCGTTCGCCGCTTGACCAACTTGCCCCCGTCTTTCCCCAGCTTTAAATCCCACCGCAAACCGAACCCTCGGTTTGAATCATTTCCGCCCGATGCTGCCGGCACACCGGCAGCCACGGCAATAACAAGAAAAGGAGCCATCATGGCTAGCAACGAAGAGATACTGGCCGGCCTGGCTGAAATCGTGAACGAAGAGACCGGCCTGGCCACCGAGGCTGTCGAAATGGACAAGTCCTTCACCGAGGACCTGGACATCGACTCCATCTCGATGATGACGATCGTCGTCAACGCCGAAGAGAAGTTCGGCGTGCGCATCCCGGACGAAGAGGTCAAGAACCTCAAGACCGTCGGGGACGCCGTCAGCTTCATCGCCAACGCACAGGCCTAATTTCGGCCCCGGCCGGTCCGGGGGCGCACCTGCACCCCCGGACCGCGCCATTTGCAGCACCATCCAGTGCGCACCACCCCAAAGATTTTCAAACGCAGGCCCCGGCAACCTTTCCCAGGACCCGGATACGGCAGGCGCACCGACAGAGAGTGATCCCATGGCACGCAAAGTAGTCATTACCGGTCTGGGTGCCACCACACCCATCGGCGGCGATGTCCCCACAATGTGGAAGAACGCGCTGAAGGGCGTCTCCGGCGCGCATACGCTCGAGGACGACTGGGTGGCCAAGTACGAGCTGCCGGTCCACTTTGCCGCCCGCGCCTCCAACCCCGCGACCGAGGTCCTGAGCCGGGTCGAAGCCAAGCGCATGGACCCGTCCACGCAGTTCGCCGTGGTGGCCTCCCGCGAGGCCTGGGCCGACGCCGGCATCACCGAAATCGACCACGACCGCCTGGCCGTGGCTTTCGCCACCGGCATCGGCGGCGTCTGGACGCTCCTGGACGCCTGGGACACCCTGCGCGAAAAGGGCCCCCGCCGCGTCCTGCCCATGACCGTGCCCATGCTGATGCCCAACGGCCCGGCTGCCGCGGTAAGCCTTGACCTGGGTGCCCGCGCCGGCGCACACACCCCTGTCTCCGCCTGCGCGTCCGGCACCGAGGCCGTTCATATGGGCCTGGACCTGATCCGCTCCGGCAAGGCCGACGTCGTGGTCTGCGGTGGCGCCGAAGCCGCCATCCACCCGATGCCGATCGCCGCGTTCGCCTCCATGCAGGCACTCTCGCGCCGGAACGACGATCCCGAGCACGCCTCCCGCCCCTACGACATCGGCCGCGACGGTTTCGTCATGGGCGAGGGCGCAGGTGCCCTGGTGCTGGAGGCCGAGGAACACGCCCTGGCCCGCGGCGCCCGGATCTACGCCGAACTGGCCGGCACCTCGGTCACCGCCGACGCGTATCACATCACCGCTCCGGACCCCCAGGGCCTGGGCGCCACCCGCGCGCTGAAGGCTGCCATGTTCGACGGCAGGATCCAGCCGGAGGACGTGGTGCACGTCAACGCGCACGCCACCTCCACTCCGGTCGGGGACAAGCCCGAGTACGCGGCTCTGAAGGCCGCCCTGGGCAAGCAGCTGGACAGCGTCGCCGTTTCCGCCACCAAGTCGCAGATGGGGCACCTGCTGGGCGCTTCCGGTGCAGTGGAAGCCGTGCTGACCGTCATGGCCATCTACGACCGCAAGGCACCGGTGACCATCAACCTCGAAAACCAGGATCCGGAGATCCCGCTCGACGTCGTCACGACGGCCCGCGACCTGCCGTCCGGCAGCATCTCGGCGCTGAGCAACTCCTTCGGCTTCGGCGGCCACAACGCCGTGATCGCGGTGCGGAGCATCTAGCCCCGGCGGCCCTCAGCACGCCGGGATGACAGCTGGCGGCAATGTTCTTCGTGAACATTGCCGCCAGCTGGCGTTTGGCGCTGCTGGAGAGTTTGTTGCCGGGATCCGGCGGTCTGGCCGATCCGGCGGTCCAGCCGATCCGGCGGTCCAGCCGATCCGGCGGTCTAGCCGACCTGGTGGAGCCAGCGCACCGGCGCGCCTTCGGCGGCGTGCCGGAAGGGCTCGAGTTCCTCGTCCCAGGCCTCGCCGAGGGCCAGGGAAAGCTCATGGTAGACCGCTGAGGGGTCGCCGGCGCCGGATTCGTAGGCGTAGCGGATACGGTCCTCGGAGACCATGATGTTGCCGTGCACGTCCGTGGCGGCGTGGAAAATACCCAGCTCCGGCGTGTGCGACCAGCGGCCGCCGTCCACGCCCTGGCTGGGCTCTTCCGTGACCTCGTAGCGCAGGTGCGCCCAGCCCCGGAGGGCAGACGCCAGTTGAGCCCCCGTGCCCGGGTTCCCGGTCCACGACAGCTCGGCCCGGAACATTCCGGGCGCAGCAGGCTGAGCAGTCCACTCAAGGTCCGTCCGCTTGTCCACAACAGAACCTATGGCCCACTCAACGTGGG
>DATITT010000308.1:0-3682 GCA_035467435.1 Arthrobacter sp.
CCGGTGAATCCCTGGCGCGGCAGGACACTCCCGGCGAGGCAGAGCCGCCGGCGGGCCTCGGCGGCGCTGATCCGCAGCCGCGCCCGCAGGAACTCCGTGGTGTTCCGGTACCCGTCATCCACGGCAACAGCAACTGCCGGGCTGTCAGCGGCAGCCGGGGCGTCCACAACGCCCGGCGCCGCAGCAGCCGCCGCTGCCACGCCGTCCGGCCCGGCAGTCCCAGCCCCAGTTCCAGCCCCAGTCCCAGCCCCAGTTCCGGCCCCAGTTCCGGCCTCAGCGCCGGGGCCGGTGGTTTCCCGCCAGCCCGTGGTCCACGAGGTGCTGGTCTTCGAGGTGGCGGCAGCGGCCTGCTTCCGGGTCCGGTCCACGGCCCCGGCCGCCACGAGCTGCAGGTATTCCGCGATCCGCGAGAACTCCTCCACCGTCCCGGCGAAATCCGACGCGGCCCCGAACTCCAGCAGCGCCGCGTCCTCGACCGCCGTCAGGGCCACCTCCCGGAGCGTGGCGAGGGCATCGGCCACACCGTCCAAACCGGGCTGTCCGGCCCGGGAGGTACCGCGGCCGGTGCTGCATTCAGCGTCCCGGTCCGTGTCCTCGAAAGCAATGAAATCCCTGACGGTTTCCATGAACTTAATCTACTGCGGGGCCATGACATTTTTCGCGACCCGTTACCCTGGCGTCAGAATCCCGTCGTCAGGAGGATTCTTGAAGACTCAAGACCCGCCATCCAGGGACCGTGGCCGGCCAAACTGGGTGCGGACCCCGGGCGAGAAGAGCACCGATTCGGGCGGTCCCGCGACGTTGATGCCGGCCGCAGCGACCAGCTGGTCCTCGAGGTGGGTCAGTTGCGCCCGGTACAGCGGCCACGCACTGTGGGTGTTGGGAACGTACAGGGTCCTGCCGCGGAACCGTGTGTGCAGGCCGAACCGGGCGGTGAGGTGGAGGGACAGTGGGTCGGTTGCTTCGACGTCGAACTCCGGGGCTACCGTGAAGTCGCTCCGGGCACCGCCCCGGAACCGCCGCACCCAGTACCCGGCTCGGGGGGCCGCCACATCGGCCGCCCCCGCCGCGCCAGCCGCCCCCGGCGGACCTGTCAGCCCAGCCGGACCTCCGCCCTCCAGAGACTCCAAAGGATCCAAATCCCCCACCCCGCGGAAGCCCGCCCGCGACCAGACATAAGGAATCCCGGCCGCCCGCGCAGCCAGCACTACCGCCAACCGCGTCGCATCCAGGCTGAGGAAGACCACACCCCGGGTGCCGTCGGGTTCGCGGGAGTAGAGGCGCACATTGATCTCGTTGAAGCTCCCGAAATACGGGATCCCGGGCCCGCGGCCCAGGCCGGCGCCCTTCATGCGGAAACCGATCAGCCCCACCCAGGCGGAACTGTCGAACTCGTCCGGCACCACCCCCGGGGGCATAAACGGCGCCGCGACGGCATGAGGGATGCGCCAGTGGAGAAAGACTGCATCCGTCCACCGCTGATCCATGATGACCGGGGCCGGAAGCTCAGGGGCATGAGGCCAGGGGGCAACGTCCATAAGTCGGCGCCCGCTAGTTCAGGGGCCGGGTGTTGTCAGAAGGCGCCCCGCCAGCGAGGAATTGTTCAGTCGCGTCGGCCAGGGCAAGCGAAGAGGCGGATTCAGTCATGCCCTGAGCCTAACGGGAGGCGGTGACACCCGGAAGCGGTTCAGCCCGCAGGCGACGCAGCGGGGGAGCCCTCGCGTTGTTTGTCCCAAGGCCAGCGGCCGGTAATTTCGAGCTCCAAGGAAAAACTCAGGAAGGTCCGGATCAGCACGATAATGGCGAGCACTCCGACGCTTTCGAACGTCGGAGTGACGGCGACGGTCCGGATGATGTCCGCCGCGACCAGGAGCTCCAGCCCGAGCAGGATCGAACGGCCCAGCAATTGCCGGTAGGAACGGTAGACGGACAGCCGCTCCGCCCCTTCCGGCAGCCTGCTCGGCTGGAATCCGCGCAGAGCCATGGGAACGGACACGATGGCGCCGATCACCATCACCGCCACGCCGGCGACGTCCATGAACCCGCCGACTTCCTTAATCATCTCCTGAAAATCCATGGTTCTCCTCAAAGAAATGGGTGGTGGTATCCGAAGCGCCCGTTTAGGGGTGCCGGACCCCCGCTCCGGCAAGAATAGCGCGGTAACCCTCGCGAAAACTCGGGTAATGGAACTCGAATCCGGTGCTCCGCAGCAGCGCATTGCTGCAGCGTTTGCTGCCGCCGCGGGACGGCTCGCCGCCGCCGCTCTGCGCGCCGCCGCTCGATGTGCCGCTCTGTGAGCCGCCGCCCTGCCGGCCACCTTCAGCCGCGCCCGACGGCGGCTGGGGAAGTCCCAGCTCGGCGGCCAGGAAGCTCAGCACGTCGCCAAGCTCGGCGGGCTCGTTGTCCACGCCCAGGTACACCTGTCCCGGGACGGGCTCCATGGTGCACAGGTGGACGATCGCGGCCGCGGCGTCGTCGCGGTGGATGCGGTTGGTGAACCGTGATTCCGCCGGAATGACCGCGGACCCGCCGCGCACCTGGTCAATGAGCCGGGTCCGCCCGGGACCATAGATCCCGCCGAGCCGCAGCACCACCGGGGTGATCCCGGTGCCGCTCAACCGGCTGCCGAGGAGGTCCTCCGCCTCGCGGATGGTGCGCCCCGAGAACCCGCCGGGTGCCGGCGTCGTGGTTTCATCAATCCAGTCACCGCCGGCGTCGCCGTAAACGGCGGTGGAGGAGACGAACAGCATGCGCCGGACCGGGGCGCCGGATGCCAGGACGGCGTCCACAACGTTCGATAACCCGTCCACATACGCCGCCCGGTAGGCAGCTTCGGTGGGGGAGTCCGCCGCAATCGCGACGACGACGGCGGTGGTGTCCGCGGGGAGGGGCGGCAGTTCACCGGAGCTCAGGTCAGCCGCGGCGCCGTCGATGGCGGCCGGAAGTTTCTCCGGCGAACGCCGCCAGCCCACCACCCGGTGGCCGGCCGCGGCGAACCGCAGCCCGGCCTCGGTGCCCAGATCGCCGCAACCGGCCATAAGTACAGTCATGCTGGCCAGTCTGCCAGTATTCGGCGGTCACAGCCGCCGGATCCGGGTTACCGCGCCGGAATCGGGAAGAAGACCCGCGGATCCTGCAGCAGCGCCGGATAGTCAAAGTCCGAGCGGTTCACGATCTCGTCGACCTTGAAGTTGCGCGCGAAACGGCCCTCCACGGTGATCGGGCGGCCCAGGACCTTGCCCACGGCGAAGGACGCACCGTCGTCGAACGGGACGGCGACGATCGAGTTGCCGGGGAGCGTGTTGAACGCTTCCTCCTGGTGCTGCCGCTTGCGGGTGGGCTTCTTCACCAGCTGCTTCGGCGGGAGCTTGCGCTGCTTCGCGGGCCGGCGGGCACCGGAGTCGGCGTACACGAACTGGTAGTCGTCGTCGCCGGCGGCGGCGGCCTTCGCCTTGCCCACGAGGGGCAGGCTGACGGTGTCCAGCTTTTCCGGCTCGGTGTCATCGAGCGGCAGGCGGAGGACCCACATGCGGTCGCCGGAAGGATCCTCCGGCACCAGTTCAAGCTTGGGCTCGGGCCAGACGTATTCCAGGTCCGGATCGGTATCCGGGAACAGCTCCGTGTAGAACCGCGGGTCCTTGGCGATCAGCCGGGAGCGGTGGCTCAGGTGCAGTTCGGGGGC